>JAVBUU010000062.1:0-6485 GCA_031555005.1 Opitutales bacterium
ACCCCCGCGCCGGCGAAAATCGATGCGCACCCCCGGGTCGTGTTCGGTTGGAAAAAACCCCTCCCGCCACGCTCAAACGGTGCTGCCGGAACCGCCTTAACCGCATTTTGCCGTTCGTCACGGAAAGGTGATTTTAGAAAAAAAACGGTTCCGGATTTGCGGGAAAGTCGCAGGACAACGCCGGGCGCGCAAAAAAACGTCAAAATCTCATTTCTTCCGGAACTTGGTGTAATTGTTTTTTAATTACAAAAATCAAAATTTCTTTTGTGCGTTTTTGCGTTCTTTTGCGGCAAAAAATCCGGCATGCATGACCTCTGAATTTCGCAAAAATGGATTCCGCCCTGTTCGATTACGAATTGCCCGAACACTGCATCGCCTCGACACCGGCGGCGCGGCGCGACGAATCGCGCCTGCTCGTCGTCGAACGCGACACCGGCAAAATCTCGCACCGCGTTTTTCGCGATTTGCCGAAACTGCTGCCGGCGGGAACGGAACTTTTTCGCAATAACGCCCGCGTCCTTCGCGCGCGCTTGCCGGGCGTGCGCCCGAGCGGAGGCCGTGTCGAATGTCTGCTGCTGCGCCCGGCGACGACGCCGGAGGAAGGGTGGTGCCTGCTCAAACCCGGGAAAAAAGCTGCCGACGCCGCCGGTTTCGGCTTGGAGAATTTTTACCGCGCGCGCGTCGTCGAACAACGCGACGCCGAATATCGCGTGCGTTTTGAACTGCCGGCGGGGAAAACCGTTTTGACGGTTTCCGAGGAAATCGGCGCGTTGCCGCTGCCGCCCTACATTGAAAAATCACGCGACGCCGGCACCGATTTTTCCGCGCTCGACCGCGAACGCTACCAGACGATTTACGCCGAATCGCGCCGCGCCGTCGCCGCCGCCGCGCCCACCGCCGGACTGCATTTTTCGCCGGAAGTTTTGGAAAAACTCGCCGCTGAAAAAATCCCGGCGCACGACCTCACGCTGCACGTCGGCCTCGGCACCTTTCAACCGATCAAGGCGGAAAAAATCGAAGAACACGTTATTCACCGGGAATTTTACGAAATTCCGCCGGCGACGCTTAGCGCGCTGCAAACCTGCCGGCAACGCCTCGCCGTCGGCACGACGGCCTTGCGAGCGATGGAGGATTTTGCGCGAAAATTGTCTCGGGGAGCGCACGCGTCTCGCGTGCAGCGTTCGGCATCTTGCCGAACGCACTTGCATCCCGAGGACATCAATGTTGCCGGCGAGGACGTCGGCAACGGCACGCAAGATGCGTGCCCCCCTCGAGACAGTTTTTCCGCCGAGGCCGACATTTTTATTTATCCGCCGGAAAGAATTACCGGCGCCGAAATTTTACTCACGAATTTCCACCTCCCGCGCTCGACGTTGATGTGCTTGGTGTCGTCGTTTCTTGCGCCCGGCAGTCTTGCCGGCATCGCGCAACTCAAAGAAATTTACGCCGACGCCATCGCGCGCGGTTATCGTTTTTACAGCTACGGCGACGCGATGCTTATTTTGTAACATTCGCAAAACAGAAAAGTTGCGTGCCGCTTTAACGACAGAGGACACAGTGGCCGGATTTCACATTTTTAAACAAAAAATCCCTCTGTGAATTTCTGCGTCCTCCGCGGTTAACTTTACTTTGATTTCAGTTTAATTCGCGCAATCGCCCACGCCGCATGTTCCGCGAGCAACGCGTTTTCGCAGCCGGCGACTTTTTGCAATGCCGGCAAATCGTCCGCGTTGCCGGTGTTGCCGAGCACCACGCATACGTTGCGCGCCCAACGGTCGAGCCGCAGCCGCTTGATCGGCGTCCCGGCAAAAACTTCGTCAAACGCCGCGGTCGTCCACGAAAGCGTGTCGCGCAGATTTTCCGGTAACGGTTTCGGCGAAAATTTTGCCTCGCGCGTCGCTTGCGCCCGGCGATTCCACGGGCAGACTTCGAGACAGGCGTCGCATCCGAACACGCGATCGTGCATCGCGACACGAAATTCCGGCGGGATCGCGCCTTCGTGTTCGATGCTCAGATACGCCAAACAACGTCGCGCATCCAAGGCGTAAGGTGCGGTGATCGCGCCGGTCGGACAATTTGCAGCGCAACGCCGACACGACCCGCAACGCGCCGGTTCCGGCAAATCCGGTTCGAGTTCCAGCGTCGTAAAAACAAGACCGAGCAAAAGCCAAGTCCCGTGCGTTCGGTTAATCAAAACGGTGTGTTTCCCCTGCCAGCCGATGCCGGAATGCGCACCGATCGATTTTTCTGAAACCGGCGCGGTGTCGACGCAAGGACGCTGTTCGCCGCCGAGTTCGCGCATCGTTGCGCAAAGTTTTTTCAGGCGTTTAAACAAAAAATTATGGTAATCCGCGCCGAGCGCGTAGCGCGCGATTTTGTAATTTTTTTCCGGATACGGCTGAAAATAATTCACGCCGACAACGACGATGCTGCGCGCGCCGGGAAAAAGCTCCGCAGGATAAAGCCGTTTCTCGTTGTTCCGTGCCAGCCACTCCATCGAGCCGTTTTTTCCGTCCGCCAGCCATTTTTCAAAATAGTCGCGCCGCACCGGCGCATCGACCCCCGATACGCCGAAAACATCGAATCCGAGCGCGACGGCCTGCCGGCGAATTATGTCTTTCATCGACGGCATCCGGCGCGTTCTTTCGATTAAGGCTCAATCACGGCAAGGCCGAAAGTCATCGCCCACGCGTCGTCGAGTTTAAGCTTTTTCATTTCGTGACCGGCGCCCCAAGTGTCGGAATAAATCACCTCTTTGTTTTTGGCGTTGTAACCGATGATGAGGCGCAGGTGCCCGCCGCGCATTTGCGGCAAAATCTTAGGTTCCGGGACAAGGCCGATCTGAACGCCCCAAAGCAACGGGATGCCTTGATCGATATACGTCGCGATGTTGCGTTCAAAACGCGCCATGCCGGATTTATCCTTAACGCGCATCTCCTTGAAAACCTTGCCGTCGGCGGTGAAGAATCCGGCGGAATTTACGGACGCCTCCGGTTTTTTCATTTTTTTTGCCGTTTTGTTATACTCGGAAAGAATCTTGCCCATAATACGCTCGCTTGCGTCCCAAAGTACGCGCATCCGAAGACTGAGTTTTACGGCAATACGGCGCGTCGCGGCATACATTTCCGGTATCTTGGTGCCGCCGTCGGCCGTCGTATCGGCAAGTTTCGCCACTTCATGCTGGTCCACCGACATCCCGTAATAACGCAAAACGCGCTCGGCGACGGCAGCTGCGCAATATCCTTTTTGCCCCTGATCCACCATCGGGACGTCGAAAATGTATTTGTCGCCCGAAGGCTCTGTTTTCAGATGTTCGGCGGCTTTCCAATTTTTGCCGGGGTCTTCCGCCTTGGCGGAAACAAAGGCCGTCGGCGTCACGGTCAGCCGCAAAAATTCCGCACGACGGACTTTGTCTTTGGAACGGCTCGCGCTCGTCCAATTCCATTCAAGGAGATAATTTGCCTCCGGCGTTTTCCAAAGCATCGATTCGTTGCGCGCAACGTTTGCGCTGTTGGCGGAATCGTTGCCGGCGCGATAAGTTCCCTTCGGGCCCAGCCGTTCGGTTAACGCGGCACGCGCCGAGGCGACCATCGCGTCAAATTCCTTCATGGTCGGCTCGTTTCCGGAACCGGCATCGCCTCGATTAAAAAGCGAGATGCTCATCGACTCAATCTTGTCGCTCTTTACCCGCAGGACGGCTTCGGGAATCACCATGCCGAAGAAAAAACCCGGGAAATTATTGCGTGCGGAATCTTTGGCGGAAGATGTCCAGACAAATTCAGAAGTGGCCGAATCGACCAATAGATTAACCGGGAATTGAGAAAAATCGGGACGAAGCACCAATGATTCAAGTGCACCGCGCGCGCAGAGCGACACCAACGTGCCGGAGCTTTTTTTCCCGTCGGGGAGCAGCGTTTCGAACGGACGCCAGTTCAAAACATAATCGCCGGTGCCGGCATGCCAAACGATTCGCCCGCGCTCGGTATCGTTTCGCGGAAAAACAAATTCGTTCAGTTTCCCGCCGGATTTTTGTTTCAGTTTTTCGCGAACGGCCTCTTCCAATTTAGAACGATCAAAACCGGCAGCCTCCTTTTGATCGGCAAATATCATAATCCCGCAGCCGAAAATACGATTTTCGCGGCAGTCCGCCGCTGCATACGAGACGGGGAAACCGAGAAACTTTCCCGGGGCTTGCACAACCGCCGTCCCCTTTTTCGGATCGAGCGCAAATTCCAACGTCTTGTTTTTCGTAAAAAAACCGTCCTCGACCGGCGCAAAAAAATCGGTCTCGAAAAAGAGACTTTCGAGACTGCCGGAAGCCGGCAGTACGACCGAAGAGAAAAGAAACAGAAAAAGAGAGGAAACTAAACGAAGCATAGCATGCGGGATTCTTTCCTCGGTTAAAAAAAAGGCGACGCAAAACGAAGCCTGCAAAATCAATTATTCTTTCGAGACAACTTCCGTCACTTTCCCGCCTCGGAAGACGATCTGCCGGCGAACGTAAAAACCGGAGTAGTAATAATCCCTGAAAATCGGCTCGGTTGTCGTGATAACGCGTCCGTTTCGCGCCGAATAATAACGCGGGGCATACGTGACCGTGCTCCCGCCGTAACGCTGATATGAATCGAGGTAATACCAAGTCTCCCCGGTGCCGGACTCGTCGGTGCGAACCGTTTTTCCGTCGGGCTCGCCGAGTGCGACGTAAACCATCTCCTTCGTATCGCCGAGGCGCACGTCTTCGTTTTTCAGGCGCATCTTGGTTTCCGCCGGCAACGGGTCGAAAACGGAAGCCATTTCTTCGGAGCGCGACGCAAACGTACTGCAACCGGCAAAAAACAGCCCGGCAAAGAGCAGAAACGTGACAACGGTAAACGCGGGGAACGATTTCATCCGCCGGTAAATCATGCCTGCCGGCAAAAAGTTTTCAACCGGAATGCCGCATTTCACCGTATTTCAAACCGCGGCGGAGGGCGAAGATTGCCCGGCGCGCCGGCATTCCCGCGCGTTACGCCGTTACTTCGTTGCCTGCGAATTTGTTATTTTGCCTCATCCTTGTATCGTAAAGAAATTTCATGAGCCCCGAAGCCCTCGCGAACTTCGACAAAATTAAACGCTTTCTCCCGTGGATTGTCGCGACGGCGTTGTTCATGGAAAATCTCGACGCAACCATCGTCAACACGGCGGTACCGGTGATGTCGAAAAGTCTCGGCGTGGAGCCGCTCAGCTTGAAAGGCGTGCTGACGAGCTACACGTTGAGTCTTGCGGTTTTTATTCCGCTGAGCGGCTGGATTTCCGACCGGTTCGGGACGCGGCGCGTGTTCTCGCTGGCGGTGATGATTTTTACGGCCGGTTCCTTGTTATGCGGCATTGCAACCAATGTGCCCATGCTCGTGGCGGCGCGGCTTTTGCAGGGGTTTGGCGGAGCGATGATGACGCCGGTGGGGCGCATTGCATTGGTGCGGACGTTCCCGCGCTCGGAGATTTTGGCGGCGATGAATTTCGTGATTATTCCGGCGTTAATCGGGCCGCTCATCGGACCGTTCGTCGGCGGACTTATCGTGCATTGGCTGCACTGGCGGATGATTTTTTTCCTGAATATTCCGTTCGGTTTGCTCGGTCTTTGGCTTGTTCACAAACACATGCCGGATTTTCGCGAAAAGGTTTCGGCCTTGGATTGGCGCGGTTTTTTGCTCTTCGGCACCGGCGTCGCACTGCTGTCGTATGTGCTGGAAATTTTCGGCGAGCACTCGCTGTCGAACCATACGTTGGCGTTCATGCTCGCCGGTGCCGGCGTTTTGCTGGCGGCTTACGGGTGGCACGCGCGCCGCGCGCCGGAGCCGATTTTGTCGATTCTGCTCTTCCGCGTGCGGACGTTCCGGATTTCCGTTTTGGGCGGATTTTTCACGCGTCTGGGCATCGGCGGGATGCCGTTTTTATTGCCGCTGCTTTATCAAATCGGACTGGGCTTTTTGCCGTGGCAGGCGGGGCTGTTGACGATGCCGCAAGCGGCGGCCGCGATTATAATGAAGCCGTCCGCCGTGAAAATTTTGGGGCTGTTCGGTCACCGGCGCGTGTTGATCGTGAACACGGTTTTGCTCGGCGTCACGATTTGCGTTTTCACGCAAATCACGGCGGCGACGCCGGTGCCGGCGATTCTGGCGTTGAGCTTTGCTCAAGGGTTTTTCTCGTCGCTGCAATTTTCAAGCATGAACACGCTGATTTATGCGGACGTAAGCAACCGGGACGCGAGCAAGGCCGGCAGCATCGCGAGCACCGCGCAGCAAATGTCGCTGAGTTTCGGCGTGGCGCTGGCGTCGCTGTTGACGGGGTGGTTTCTCGGCAGCGTCGATCAAATCAATCCGGCGAAAGCGGTGCCGGCGCTGCACAAGGCGTTTTTGGCGATGGGCGTTTTGACCGTTGTTTCGTCGGCGGTATTTTGGAAATTGCGCAACGACGACGGCAACAACGTGAGCAACCGGCAGAAA
>JAVBUU010000028.1:0-20321 GCA_031555005.1 Opitutales bacterium
GAAAAGCGCGCAAACCTCGTCGAGCACTTCGTGCAAAAACTTCCAAGTCGAATCCTTGCCGGCGCAGAGCAAATCATCGGAAATAAAATGCACCGCCGGCACCTTGTGCTGCTTGCCGGTGCATCCGAGTTCCGGATACGAAGCAATCGCCGCCAGCGAGTGCCCGGGCAACTCGATTTCCGGCACTACGGTAATGTTGCGCGCCGCCGCATAAGCCACGATTTCTCGAATATCGTCCTGCGTATAAAAACCGCCTTGCCTTGCCACGCCCTCGCCGCGAAACGCGCCGACCTCCGTGAGTTTCGGATATTTCTTGATTTCGATGCGCCAACCGGCGTCGTCCGTGCAATGGAAATGCAGCACGTTCAATTTGTGCGCCGCCATAATATCAAGGTAACGAAAAATGAATTTTTTATCGAAGAAATAACGTGCCGTATCGAGCATCATCCCGCGCCACCCGAACGCCGGTCCGTCCTCGATTTTCAACGCGGGCAACGTCAACTCGTCTTTCGTGAAACGCGGTGCAAGCGACGGACAACTTTCGAAAATTTTTGCCGGAAAAAGTTGGCGCAACGTGCGCGTGGCGTTGAAAACGCCGGAATAATTCGGCGCAACGATTTCAACGTCGCCGTCCGAAATTTGCAGCCGGTAACTCTCGTCGTCCGGCGAATTTGTATCCGTTTTTTTGATACGCAAAAAAATCGCGCTCGTTTTCGTGCCGGCCGCCGAATCGACGCGAAGCCGGAAACCCGTCGCGCCGAAAAACTCTTCGGCAAGAATTTTTGCCGCCGGCAGCGTCTCGTTGTCCGCCACGATAACGGTCTCCGGCGACAACGTGAACTTCCCGCCGCCGGCGACGCGTTCGGCGGACACCGGACGCGGGATTAACGAAAAGTCATCGGCGACATCGCCGGCAAAAACGCCGAGCGAACCGGTCATGAAAAAAAGCGTCGCGGTCAGGAGTCTCACGATATTTCGCAACGATGCCGTTTCCCGGCGTGTCAGGATTTGAGTTTGGCGAAACCTTGGATTTTCGCGACGAGGTTGGAGAGTCCGTTGCGCCGGTTCGGCGACAAATGCTGCGTGATGCCCACCTCGGAGAGAAATTCAGCGTTCGTCGCGAGAATCTCCGCCGGCGTCGCGCCGTCGTAAAATTCGCAAACAAGCAGCGCGATGCCCTTCGTTATCACGGAATCGGCGTCGGACGAAAACCGGCAAACCCCGTCGTTGAATTCCGGATACAGCCATAGGTTCGACGTGCAGCCCTCAATCAGGAAGACTTGTTTTTTATATTCATCCGTCAGCCCCGGCGCGGTTTTGGCGCGATCAATGATATATTGAAAACGCTCGTGCGGGTCGTCGAACGGGGAAAGTTCGTCGAGAAGCGTTTGTCGTTTTTCCGCAAGTGTCATGACGTATCGTTGAGTTTATTTCGGCTCGAGTCCGCGCATCAGCGAAAAATCGAGATCGGGGCGGACAAGTTTTTCGACGGCACCGCGTAACGCGGCCGCTTTTTCCGGCGGGAGGACGCTGTCCCCGTCCTTGTTGAGCCAGGCCAAAATGTCTGACCAAACGGTCGGCATCGGCCGGCGCATGGCGAGAAGCCGCTCAATGTCTTCTTCGATCGGTTTGCGTGTTCCGCGTTTTTCGAGCGCGCCGCAGCGGAGGCGTGCCGAGATGTAGTCGGCGAGGACTTGGGAGTCGTTCGGACAGGTGTAGACGCCGTTTTCCAAGATGCGCAATGCTTCTTGCGGGGCGTTGACGAAGTGGAGGAAATAGGCGACGGAGACGTATTCGCCGGGAGTGATTTTTCGCTGGCGAAACGAAATGCGCTTAATCTCATCGGAAATCTCACGCTTTTGTTCGTAGCTTCGTGCCTGCGCCGGGCTGAGGGTGTCGCCGGCGCTGTTGTATTTGCCGTCGCGCTAGATTTCCAGCTCCCGAATTTTCTCGAGAGTTTTCTTGTCGGTTTTTCTTTCCAACAGGAAGTCGTTCAGAAACGCGCCTCCCGTGAGGGGAATTTTGTTTTGGATGTAGGCGATTCCCATGAGGGCGTTGACGCTGCCTTGAACGCCTTGGAAAAACACGGGAGAGCGGTCAAGCACGGCTTTGTAGTAGGAAATCGCGCCTTGGGGGTCGCCGGTGCGTATGAGCGATTCGATGACGAGCAGCGTGAAGAGCGAAAGGTCATAGTGACGTTCTTCGGCGATTTGCGCGCACCGCGTGCAAACGGCGACTTGGCCGTATTTTGATCCGTATTCGGCGAGCGCCAGCATCGCGCCCTGTTTGTGGTCGAACTTGGCAAAAATATCGAGCACCTCCCGGTTCAGAAGTTCCGTTTTGCCGGTTTTTTCCAAGAGGTAGAGGCGTTGGATTCTCGGGAAGGGATTGGGGTCGCCGGGCGGCGATTCCAAAATCCGCTGTTCGGCGACGGTAAGCGCGTCGTCGTATTGGCCGAGTTGCGAATAAAATCGTCCGAGTTGCGAAAGGATCGCGTCGCGGGTTTTTCCTGAAAACAGGGTGACGGAATCTTTGAGGCATTTTATCGCTTTGCCGGTGTCGCCGGCGGCGAAGTAAATGTTGGCTTCGAGAATTTTTGTGTCGGCGAAACGTTTTTCCGCGAAAAACCGGACTTCTTCGGCTTTTGCCGCGGTTTTTTCGTCGCCCGCGAGGGTGGCGGCCATGCGTTTTCGTTCTTGAAAACGCTCTTCGGATTTTCCTTCGGCGAGCGCCGTGCGCGATTTTTTATAGTCGCCGAGCCAGTAATGCGCTTGCGCGCCTTGGTAGGCGATGACTTCCCGCGTATCCGGCAGATACCCGGTTTTGGCGAGCAGCGCATCGGTGTCTTCCGCGATGTCGCGGTCGAGCTGTTTTCCGCGAAGGAGTTTGTAGTAAAATTCCAGGTAGCGCGGAGCGACAGGGGCGTTGAGGGACAGGAATTGTTTGCCGAATTGAAGCGTTTGCGCGGCATCGTCGGTACGCCCGGTCAACTCGAGCATGTCGGCAAAAAAGCAGCGGGCCACGGCGTTGGCGGGGTCGATGCGCACGGCAAGTTGCGCTTGGGCAAGAGCTTGTTCGGGGCGGTCCGCTTTTTTTTGCGCGAGCGCGGATTCGTAAAAAAGGTTGCTGAGCTTTGTCAGATAATCGCGCCGGATTTGCGCCGCATTTTCGGGGTTTTCCCGAATTTCCGCCAGGGCAAAGCGCAGCAGCCATTGAAGATTGGGCTGTGTGATGAATGTCGCCTTTCGCGTCGTCGCTTCCGCGAATGCGATAATTTCCTCTTTGGGCGATGCGTAGGGAATACCGGAGAGGAGGAGCAGGTCGGGCGGCGGCAGTTTGTCTTCTTGGACGTCGGCTTCGGCACCGGCGGAGGCCGGGGGCGAGGCGGGGTTGTCGTTTTGCGCGGCGAGGGGAATGGCGGTTGTCAAGACGGCGGCAACGAACGCGAAGGGCTTTTTCATCGGAGAAGAGTTTTTTTCGGGTTGCCGGCGATGCAAAGGAAAAATTGCGCCGGAGCAATCATGCGATGCGGTAGAGTGTATCCGGCGTGACGACGAAATGCATGCGGGCGTCGTGCGGTTCGACGGGTACCGCCGGGACGATTTGCGTGTCGAGCGCGAGCGCGATGCGCGGCACGTCAGGGGAAATCGTCGTGAAAAATTTATCGTAGAATCCTTTGCCGTGCCCGAGGCGTCCGCCGGCGGTGTCGAACGCGACGCCCGGCACGATGACGCAGTCGATTTCGCCGGGCGGGCAGGTCGGCGTATCGCGGTGCGGCTCGGGGATGCCGAACGCGCCGGGGATTAAGTTTTCCGGATTTTTTATCGCGTGAAAAACGAGATTGGCGCCGGCGACGCGCGGGATGACGACCTCTGCGCCGGCTGCGATTTTTTTCGCGATAATTGCACCGGTGGGTGCTTCGCCCGTAATTGAAATGTAAATACAAGGCTTTTTCGCGTTGCGCCATGCGGCAAGCGTTTCGAGCTGCGCCAAGAACTTTTCCGGCAATGCCGTATCGTTGCCGGCGGAGTGCCGGCGGGATTTCATGATTTGGCGCAATTCGGATTTGGTCATGATTAATTCGATTTCAGCCGCAAAAGAGCGCAAGGAACGCAAAGCGGGCGTTGGGTTGGAAATTTTTAACCACGGAGGACACGGAGGTTCACGGAGAATTTTATTTTTTCGACGTGAACCTTTTTCAGTTCAAAAAATGTTTTTTTGAAAGCCTTTGGCACAGAAATTAAATTGCTCTGTGAACCGCTGTGTCCTCCGTGGTCGGGAAAAGAAATCTTTGCGTTCCTTGAGTTCTTTTGCGGCTGAGAAAAGTCGCCGGTGCCCGCCGTGATCTCCCGTGGATGTCTTTATTTTCCGCGCCCGCGGCGTTGCCGGAATTGGAAGCCCACGCGCGTTTCGCCTTTTTGCCGGTCGCGGTCAAACGGGTGCGGCGATTTTGCCGGCGGCGGCGCGCCGGGTTTGCGGTGAAACGGATGATCTTCGTTTTCAGGAATCGTTTTTTTGATCAGGCGCTCGATTGCGCGCACCATGCCGCGGTCATCGCGTTCGGCGAACGCAATCGCTTTGCCGGAAGCACCGGCGCGCGCCGTGCGCCCGATGCGGTGGACGTAGGCTTCGGCGTCGTCCGGCATGTCGTAATTGATGACGAGTTCGACGCCCTTGATGTCGAGTCCGCGCGAGGCGACGTCCGTCGCGACGAGCACGCGCACGTTACCGGAGCGGAATGCGGCGAGCGCGCGTTCGCGCGCGTTTTGCGATTTGTTGCCGTGAATGGCGTCGGCGGCGACCCCGTTTTTTTTCAAATATTCGGCGACTTTGTTCGCCGCGTGTTTCATGCGCATGAAGACCATGACGCGGCCTTCGGGGTGCTCTTCTTTTAAGATGTGCAGAAGAAGTTCTTTTTTGTGCGCGCCGTCCACTTGCCGGAGCTGTTGGTCGATGTTGTCCGCGGTGCTGGATACCGGCGCGACGGAGATGCTTGCCGGATTGTTAAGGAGCGACTCGGCCATGCCGCGTACGTTTGTCGGCATCGTGGCGGAAAAGAGCAGCGACTGGCGTTCAACGGGAAGTTCGGCGACGATTTTTTGCACCGCCGGTTGGAAGCCCATGTCGAGCATCCGGTCGGCTTCGTCGAGGACAAACACGGCGATTTCGGAAAGATCGACGTGGCCTTGTTCGCCGAGGTCGATGAGGCGGCCCGGGGTTGCGACGAGCACGTCCAACCCGCGCCGGAGCGCTTGAATTTGCGGTTGAAAACCGACGCCGCCGTAAACGACGGCGCATGAGAATTCCGTGTTCGCGCCGTAATCGAGAAAACTTTTATGGATTTGCGAAGCGAGCTCGCGCGTCGGCGTGAGGATGAGCGCGCGCACTTGGCTTTTGCGCATGCGACGCGGGTGTTTCCGGAGCAGTTGCAGGATCGGGAGCGCGAACGCGGCGGTCTTGCCGGTGCCGGTTTGCGCGCAACCGAGAACGTCTTTGCCGGCGAGCAGGAGCGGGATGCATTGCGCTTGGATGGGCGACGGCGTCGTGTAGCCTTTTGCGCTCAGGGCGCTCAGAAAGCACGCTTCGAGTCCGAGGTCGGCAAAGGTTTGTTCGGTTGAATCAGGCTTTTGCATGTTGTGGTTGGCGGGAAGGAACCGGTTTTTTCGCCGGAAGCGAAACATTATCCGCGGAAAGGAAAGGCGGGCGGTGGAAGTGTCGGCGGTTTTTTGATGCCGGCGCGCACGCATGGCGGTCTTGAAAATTTGAAAAAATAATTGCCTTTTTCAAAAAGGCCGTAAGGTTATATCTTGGATGAAATTCACTTGGGACGAAAATAAGGCCGCGTCAAATCTCGCCAAACACGGACTTGAAATCGGCGTCGGCATCTTGGTTTTTGATGATCCGTTTCACCTTACGAAAACAGATGATCGACATGATTACGGCGAGATTCGCATGCAAACAATCGGGAAAGTCGGCGACACGCTTATCATCATTGTCATTCACACGGACAGGCTCGGCACGACTCGGCTAATTTCCGTTCGGCGTGCCAATAAAAAAGAAAGGAAAATTTATGAAGACGGAAAAAATAACCGGCATGACCGCTGAGGATGCGCGGAAGCGCTATCTGTCGCCGGCGTCGTTGAAAAAACTGCGCCAATTGGCAACGCGCCCCGACTCCGAAATCGATTACTCGGATAATCCCGAAATCACCCGGGAAGATATCGTATCCGGGCGGCTCGTGCCGAAGCATGGCGGCGCGAGACCCGGTGCCGGCCGGAAACCGGCAGAAAGTAAAAAGAGAATAACGACGCTCTCCGTCGATTGTTTTACCGCAAAAATAATTCGCGATAAGGCGGAGCAGGCGGGCGTGACAATCAGCGAATTTTTACGTTGTCGCGTGGCATAACGCCGGCGGGGATTTTTTTTCCCGGTAAACGCCGCCGAAGTGAGTTTCGACGGCGTCTTGCATCCGTGCGCCGGCGGCGCAAGTCGTGATTTTTTTCGGATAAGACTTGATAACGCCTCAATTCGACTTACCGGAAATGCCCTTCATTTCAACAAGTCATACAATGAACAAATATGTAACAGAGTTCCTCGGAACATTCTTCCTTGTCCTGACCGTCCTGTGTACGGCCGTTTACGGCCCGGATGCCGGATTCGCGGCTTATCTGACGCCGTTCGCAATCGGCGCTTCGCTGATGGTCATGGTTTATGCCGGCGGCCATATTTCCGGCGCGCACTATAATCCCGCCGTAACGCTCGGCGTTTTGGTTCGCGGTCGTTGCAAGTTCGGCGACGCGATTGCCTACTGGGTTTCGCAAGCACTCGCCGCCGCCGCCGCATATGCCGTCGCCGGACAGCTTTTTGCCAAAAAAATCGCCGCTGCCGCAACTGCCGCCGCGCCTGCTGCCGCCGATGCGGTTGCCGTTTGCCCGGTGAGCGAGTGGGGCGTGCCGGCAACGATTTTGGCCGAGTTCCTCTTTACGTTCGCGCTCGTTTACGTCGTGTTGAATGTCGCGACGGCGAAAGCCAATGCCGGCACCGGTTTTTACGGGCTTGCCATCGGCATGACGGTTACGGTCGGCGCGTGTGCGGTCGGCGGGATTTCCGGCGGCGCGTTCAACCCGGCGGTTGCTTTGGGCGTGGCGTTGACGGGCAAGGTTGCCGTGCTCTCGTGCTGCACGATTTGGATGCACCTCGTCGGCCAGGCGTTGGCGGCGGTTGTCGCCGGTTTGCTTTTCAGGGCGCTTAATTCGAGCGACAAATAAGCGAATCGCCGTTTCGTCAAGAAAGCGCTGTCTCCGACAAGGGGACAGCGCTTTTTTTTGAATCCGTAATTTCCTTGCCGCCTATCGGGTTGCCGGTTTTGGCGCGATGTGTCGGGAAAAAGGCACTTGGCGCATTCGCGTTTTTGTCAAAAGTCGCCGTCGCATGAAACTCTACTCTTTCTCCTCTTTGGCGGGGCTTGCATTAGCGGGTGCGTTGGCACCGCTTTGTTCTCCGGCAGATGATTCCGTGCCGGTTTCGACCGGTGCGGCCGAAACGGGCGCATACGCCGACGAGCTCTTTTTTTGGGGCTTGCAATGGGTGGTGCCGGCAAAGGGCTTTGTCCAGTATCGCACGCCGTCGGATATCGACGGCAGTAACGGCCGGATGAGCTCCACGACCGCCGGTTTTGAAATCGCCGGTCGTTTTATAAATGACCAAAATATTTTCTACGGTGCGTTCGATTACCGTTATACCGATTACCGGTTCACTGACGTGGCGGCTCCTTTTTCCGACACGCAAAGTTTGCACGCGTTGGTGCGGTATATTCGGCAGTTTGACAACCAATGGGGCTTTTTTGCCGATGCGGTCGGGCGCATGGCTTCGGAAAATGACGCGGACTTGTCGGACGGGTGCACGGGCAGTCTCAGTGCCGGCGCGCGTTACACGGTCTCGCCGGACATGACGGTCTATCTCGGTTTGCAGGTGAGGTCGCAACTTGAGGACAGTGCCTTGTGGCTGCCTTATCTCGGGCTCGAATGGCGGATTAATTCACATTGGTCGCTCAATATCACAAACGGCATCGTCGCCACCTATGACGTATTTGAAGACGGCTCATTGCGGGTGGATATCGGGTGTACTTATGTTTTTGCGGATTACAGGTTGCGCGACCGGGCCTTGCCGGGCGGCAATCGCACTCTGGCTTTGAAAACGCAGGAAGTGCCGTTGACGTTGAGCGTGACGAAGGAGCTCGGAAAATACGGTTATTTGCGCGGCACGATCGGGGCGATATTATACAGCAAATACGATTTCGAGCACGACGAGAATACGTTGCGGAAATTCGAAACGGAGCCGGCGGCGATTTTCGGACTTGAGGCCGGTTTCCGGTTTTGAGTGTGCGGGGAAATTGATTCCCCTTGAATGTCGAGGGGAATTAAGGCCCCGGCTTTCGCGGAATCGGGCCTTCCGTTCTCCGAAAGTGTTCTTGCGCGGGCCGGCTCCGACGATTCGTGAAACAATTCTTCCCGGCGGTTATTGTAACTGCCGGGAAGTTTTTTTGTAACCATACAGGGCGTTCGACGGTTGCCGTTTTGTTGCCGCAACGGTGCCGGGCATTCGAACGCGCCGGACGGCGCGCAACGAAGAATCGTCGCGTTCCGCTGTTGATGCCGGCGGGAATGCCTGCTTTGTTCAATTAAATTAAAACCCATGCCGGCGGACGAAACCGAAAAAGTTTACACATTCGAAGACCTGAAAAACTGGAATCGCGAAGACGTGTCGCTCGCGGTGATCGGGTGTCCGATAACACATTCGCTCAGTCCGGTGATGCAAAATGCGGCGTTGGCGGAGATTTCGAAAAAATCGCCGGCGTTTTCCGGGTGGAAGTATTTTCGGTTTGAGATTGAGCCCGGGCAAATCGGCGAAGCCTTGCCGGTGTTTTCCGAAAAAAATTTCGCGGGGCTGAATTTGACGCTGCCGCATAAAGTGGTCGCGTTTGATCTCGTTTCGGAAATGTCGCCGGAAGCGCAAAGCATCGGCGCGGTGAACACGCTCGCGCGCAGGGGGGGCGGTTGGTTCGGACACAACACGGACGGTCGGGGGTTCGCGGCGGCGGTTGCCGGGGATTTGCAACTGCCGTTGCGCGACACGAACGTGATTTTGCTGGGTGCCGGCGGCGCGGCGCGCGCGATTGCGGCGGCGGCGTTGTCGGAAGGTTGCCGGTCGTTGCATATCGGCAATCGCGATCCGGAGCGGTTGCGCGTGCTCTTGGCGCAGTCGGAAAAATATTTTCCGGAGATGTTTTCGCGCGTTCGCGGTTTTGATTTGGCGTCGCCGCCGGCGGATTTGCCGGCACCGGCACTTGTCGTGAATGCGACGTCGCTCGGATTAAAACCCGGCGACGGGTCACCGTTTCCGGCAAAAATGTTCGCGCCGGGTACGGCTGTTTACGATACGATTTATGAGCCGGCGGAAACCGCATTTTTGAAGGCGGCGCGCGCGGCGGGATTGCCGGCGGCAAACGGACTTTCGATGTTGTGCCGGCAAGGCGCTTTGGCGTTTGAATTTTGGACCGGACTCGACGCGCCGGTCGCGGTGATGGCGGGCGCGTTGAAAAAGAGTATCGCCCGGGCGAATTGCGCCGGCAAAGTCGCGGCAAAATGATTTTGGAAAACTTCCGTATCGTCCAAACGCAAATGCCGTGGCTGTTCACGGCGTTTGCCGGTTTGTTCGGCGCGATTGTCGGGAGCTTTCTGAATGTTTGCATTTTCCGGATTCCGAAAGGGATTTCGATTGCGTCGCCGGCGTCGCAGTGCGCGTGCGGCGCGCCGATCCCGTTTTACCGAAACATTCCGGTTCTTTCCTGGTTCGCGTTGCGCGGACGCGCGCCGTGCTGCGGAAAAAGTTTTTCGTTTCGCTATCCGTTGGTCGAGGCCTTGACGGCGGCGTTGTTTGCCTCGGCGTGGGCGCTTTTGCCGCCGGACCGGGCGGTTTGCGGATTTGTATTTTTTGCGCTGCTTGTCGTGATTGCGTTCATTGACTTGGACACGATGACGATTCCGGACAGCGTGAACCTCGGGTTGGCGGTCACCGGCCTGCTTTGCTCGATTGCGCTGCCGGCGTTGCATGGCGAGGTTGCCGGGACCCCTTTGGTTAACGGACTGCGAGCGCTCGTTGACGCCGGCGTCGGTATGCTCGTCGGCGCCGGGCTTGTTTACTGGGTTCGCTTGCTCGCGTCGCTTGTCGCCGGACGCGAAGCGATGGGCGAGGGCGACATTATTTTGCTCGGCGGCATCGGTGCGTTTTGCGGTTGGCAGGGGGCCGTATTTTCCCTGTTCGGCGGTGCCGTGATCGGCGCAATCGTGTTGTTGCCGTTGCTTGCCGCGCGGGCGATTCTCGCGAAAAAACACGCGACGTCCGGACGTGCCGGCAACGCGTCGCACGGCTCGTGCGAGGGCGACGAATTTGCCGAGGAATTGGCGCGCGGCGATTTCGAGAGCGCGGTGCCGTTCGGCCCCTGGCTTGCTGCCGGTGCCGGCGTCTGGTATCTTTTTTTACGAATACCGGTTGCGGAATATTTCGCGCATTTGAAGTCGCTCTTGGCGTTGGGGTAAACCCGCCGGTGAAAATCATTCTTTACAGCGTCGCGTTTTTCTCCGAGCTTGCGGGGGAAACAATCTCAGCACCCCTCTGCGAACACACATGAAAATCCTGCGTCCCCTCTTCCTTTGCTCCGCAGCCGTTGCGGTTTCGGCTCTCTTTTCCGCGTGCG
Organism: Opitutales bacterium; assembly: GCA_031555005.1. GTDB lineage: Bacteria > Verrucomicrobiota > Verrucomicrobiia > Opitutales > UBA953 > CALNBE01. Next base: position 10,757 of record JAVBUU010000028.1, read on the forward strand.
GTCAGGCCTATGATACCGACTACCACGGCTCTTCGGTTTCGATTGAGCCCAGCCACAATTTCCTCGGCATTGTAAAAACAACGCCGGATGCGTATATCCCGGTTAACGAAACCACGGTTCGTCTTCGTTCCTCGGAGATTTATGCCGGGCGCGACATTTCCGGCAACAATGTCAGCCTGTTCTGGGGATTGATCACTTACACCGATTATTGATCGGTAAGGATTTTTCGCCTTTTGAAAAAGCCTCGTCATCGCGGGGCTTTTTTTATGTCCGGAACACGCGCGCATGAAGGCATAAACCGGGTAGAAATCTTTGTGCTCGCCGCGTTCTTTGCGGTTAATCAAAAAAACTTTGAAAAATGGAATTTAACGTCGCCCGCCATCTTCGCTTTGCCGCGCAAAACAATCCCGGCTTTTGCGCCGTGCGCGTGCCGGTCGGGCGAACCGGTGCCGGCGACATTCGCTACATCGAGCGAACGTTTGCCGAACTCGATCGCGAAAGCGACGCGGCGGCGGAATTTTTCCGGCAGCACGGAATCGTCGCCGGCGCGCGCACGCTGCTGCTCGCGCGACCGGGGCTTGATTTGATTTTGAGCATGTTCGCGCTCTTGAAACTCGGCGCGGTCCCGATCGCGATTGATCCCGGCATGGGCTTTCGCTCTTTTTTGCGCTGCGTCGAAAACGTGCGCCCGGAAGCAGTCGTCGGTGTGCGCGCGGCACTTTGGGCGACTCGGTTTTTTCCGGGGAAATTTTCCGGCGTTCGCGCGCGCGTGACCGTCGGCACGAACCGGTTTTCAAAGAAAATCCGGGAAATCGCCGGAAATTTTTCCGGCGCGCCCCGTGAAATTTTTGCCGCCGAAAAAGACGCACTCGCCGCGATTTTGTTTACGTCCGGCTCCACCGGCGCGCCCAAAGGCGTGCGTTACGCGCACGGCATGTTTGACGCGCAACTTGCTTTCGTGCGCGATGCCTACGGCATTTTGCCCGGCGAAGTCGATTTGCCGATGCTGCCGGTTTTTGCGCTCTTTAATCCCGCGCTCGGCACGACCACCGTCACGCCGGAAATGAACCCCGCGCGCCCTGCCGCCGTCGATTCCGAAAAAATCGTGCGCGCCGTCCGGCAAAACGCAGTCACTTACAGTTTCGGCTCGCCGGCGCTTTGGACGAAAATTGCGCGGTATTGCGAAGCGCAAAAAATCACCTTACCGACATTGCGTCGCGTGCTGATTGCCGGCGCGCCGGTGCATCCGCGCCTGTTTGCCGCGCTGAAAGAAATTTTGCCGAACGCCGAAATTTTTTCACCCTACGGCGCGACCGAAGTTTTACCGGTGAGCAGCATTTCCGCGACCGAAGTTTTGGGCGAAACCTTCGCGCAGACGACGCAAGGACGCGGCACCTGCGTCGGCCGGCCGCTTGCCGGCGTGCGCGTATCCGTGATTCGCATCCGCGACAACGCGATTGAAAACTTGGCCGACGCCGAAGTTTTGCCCGCCGGCGAAGTCGGCGAAATCATCGTGCAAAGCGCGTCGTGCACGCGCGAATACGACAACAATCCCGGCGCGACCGCGCTCGCGAAAATCCGCGACGGCGATTCCGGGAAAAGTTTTTGGCATCGCATGGGCGACCTGGGGCGAATTGACGCAGCCGGCAGAATTTGGTTTTACGGGCGCAAAGCCGAGCGCGTGGAAACTGCCGCCGGCACGCTTTACACGGAATGTTGCGAAGCGATTTTCAACACGCATCCGAACATATTTCGCAGCGCGTTGATCGGACTCGGCGAACCCGGCCGGCAAATGCCGGCGATAGTCGTTGAGCCGTGGGAAAAAGATTTTCCGGCGACGCCGGCGGCAAAAGCGCAATTTTCGGCGGAATTAAACGAACTCGCCGGCGCGCACGCGATTACCGCCGGCATAACGCGGTTTTATTTTGAAAAAAAATTCCCGGTGGACGTCCGCCACAACGCCAAAATCCACCGGCTGACCTTGCGGAAAAAGTATGCCGCCGTTGCCCGGTTTTAAACTTTTCGGGCAACGATAAATCCGGCGCGGGGGCAAAAAGGTTCACGCGAAACCGGTGCGCGTGACACGGCGGGTCTCGCGCCGGCGAGACTGGGAATTGCCGAACATCCGGGCGCAGGCTTGCGGGAGCAAGCCCCTCCATGACTCTCTTGCAAATACGTAACGGGTTGCCGGAGTTTGGCGGCCGGCGATTCGTTTAAAACAACGCGATTTTTTGCGCTCAAAAAGGTTAAAATTTTAGCAGGATTGTTTAACTCAAATGCTTTTACGTCAGATTTAAGCCGGTTTTTTTCGAGGATGAACAAATTGAACCGTTCAACCCCTAAAAAAGCGCGTTTATGTACTCAAAAATTAAGACATTTCTCTTTGTCGCCGCTTCATTGCCGGTTTCAGCAATCACTGTAATGGCGGCGACGCCGGTGTGGGACGGCGGCGGTGCCGACAATAATTGGAGCACGGATGCCAATTGGGACACTGTTGCGCCGGTGAACGGAGACGGGGTTAATTTTTCCGGCACCGTGAAAACGACGAGTTTTAACGATATTGCGAATCTCGCGCTCAACGGGGTTTTCTTTTCGGGGACATCCAATTTCACGACCGGCGGTAATGCGCTTTCCCTTACGTGGCACATTTCGAACAACTCCACCGGGCTCGTAACAATTAATAACGATATTACGACCACGGGGCTTCAGCTCGCAACCAATGCCGGCGATATCATTTTGGCCGGAGCGGTCGGCGGGGAATATATCACCAAATATGCGGCGCACAAATTGACGCTTACCGGCAATGTCACACTGAATCGGATGGACATCGGGGGCTACGGACATGACACCGGTATTGTGGAGTTGTCGGGAAATTGGACGCGGAGTCCGGTGGGCGGCGTTGCGTTGAATATCGGCGCACAAGCGGTAAACGGGGTCGGGCGGCTGGATATCACCGGCGGGACGCAAAATTTTAATTCGGGAACGTTTTATATCGGAACAATTGCCGGGAGCGAAACCGCGAACGGCGGCACGGGGACGTTGAATATTACCGGCGGGACGCAGAATAATATCGGGTTGGTTTACGTCGGCATGGCGAATAAGACGACCGGCACGTTGAATATTACTGCCGGGGCGCAAGATTTCAGAGCAGCGGTCAATATCGGCACGGGAGCGGGCAGCACGGGGACGATGAATATTTCCGGCGGCACGCAGAATTTCAACGCGCAGCAGATTAATATCGGCACGGGTGCCGGCGGAACGGGGACGTTGAATATTACCGGCGGGACGGCAACCGGCGCAAAGGTTGCGCTTGTCGGCGGAAGCGGCGGCACCGGCACCATATCGGTTTCCGGCGGCTCGTTGACCTTCAGCGGCACGGACGGTTATAACAATGCGCCTCTGATCGGGGACTCCAGCGGGACCGGTACGTTAAGTGTTTCAGGAACCGGTGTCGTAACTACCGAAAATATCACATTGGCATCTCGCGGTGCTAATAACAACGGGACGATAGACGTGTCCGGCAATGGCACGCTTAACTTGGATGGACGTATCCTTGCCGGCGCGAACGGAACGAGTAATATCGCCACTATCAATTTAAGAGAGAACGGAACCATTAAGTTCGGCTCCTCAACGGCAAACGAACTTTACATCGGAGCGGGGATCGTTACGGTCAACTTAGACGGCGGAACACTTTGGGCGAGACAGATTTCTACTGGCGCGTCTACTGTCGGGCAGTCAACAATCAACTTCAACGGCACAACGATTAAGGCGACAGCTAATAATACTACGTTCATCACCGGCGGTAAAACTGCGCTTGTTCTAAAAAGCGGCGGCGTGACATTTGATACAAACGGATTTAACATCTCATTTCTTGAAAATATTGCTCAAGCTGTCGGGGAAACCGCGAATGTTGTAAAAGAAGGGATAGGCACACTTGGATTGTGCGCCCAATACAGTGGCACGACAACAGTAAAAGAAGGCACGTTGAAGTTTATGCGTAGCGATACATTCGGGGGCGCGACAAACGCCTCGGCCGGTGCCGTGACAGTCAAGTCCGGAGCGGTGTTGACGAATGCTAACACTTTTACCACAATTCCGACTTTAATTTTGGAAAACGCCACGCTCAGTGCAACCGGCGGTGCGAATGTGAATTTCCAGGCCTTTAAACTCAATGGAACCGTGACGGCGACCGGTAATTCCGTTATCGACAGCAATACGACGACTAATGGGTTTAATCAAATACACCTCGGAGGTAATGCGGTCGGCTCGCAAACCACCTTCAATGTAGTCAATGTCTCTGACACGCTCACCGTTTCGGCGGTGTTGCGTAACGGGGTCACCGCATCTGAAATACAAACCGGCCTGATTAAAACCGGCTCCGGCACAATGATCCTGAACGCCGCCAATACCTACACCGGCGATACGACAATCGAAGGCGGCACGATCAGCCTTGGCGCGAGCGGTTCGATTCATGCTTCATCGAAAGTTGTTGTGAAGTCCGGCGGCACCTTGGCCGGGACCGGGAATGTTCTTGGCAATGTCACCGTTAATAACGGCGGTACGCTTTCGCCGGGCAACTCCCCGGGGACGCTCCATGTCGCCGGAAATGTTACGTTGGAAGAAGGCGCGATACTTTTGTTTGAACTCGGCGACAAGTTGGAAGTCGCCGGCACGATCACGCTTACCGGCAACGTTCACATGAAGCTTTCAAGCGATGTTGAAGCGGGCGTTTATAAGTTTTTCGGCGAAGGGAAGTCGATTGCCGTGGGAACGTATGGTATATTATTGGATGAAGGTTATGATTACGAATGGGATTACGCCACCGGGACGCTTACGATTAACGCGGTTCCCGAGCCTTCGACTTATGCGCTGATCGGCGGCGGGATCGCGCTTGCCGTTGCGCTTGCGGTGCGCCGCCGGAAAACGAAATAAAAGTTTCGATTTCACGATTTCGTTGAAATCGCTCCGAACAAAAAACCGGCATTTTCGAATGCCGGTTTTTTGATTTAGCGGGGGTTATTCCTCTTCGGCGTCGAGTTGTCGCCACGATACGATTTTCAGGCGGCGTCCGAATGTTTTGTTTATCGCGTTCAACTCCGCCGGGCGGGTCATTGTGGGTTGTGAATTGTCCAAGAATTCCGGCAATCGCTGCACGACGATTTCCGCGCGCGAGCGCGCCGTTGTTTTGTCCGGGAAAAACGGCGCGGCAACGCCGCCGGTGACGCGAACCGAGAAGGTATCACCGCGCACGGCAAGCGCCGGCAGCAGCGATTCTAAGATGTCACCGGCATTCAGCCGGAGCGGTGAGTAGGCCGGGGGCGTGTCACCGAGCGTTTGCGCCGAATTGCAGCCGGCGCGCTTTATTGCTTCCGGCAAAACATCGCTTAACGCAAATTCCGCGAGGCTGCGAAAGGCGCCGTGTGTGCGCCGGCGGTCGCGTATTTTTTCGGCCAATGCGGACGCAAGCCGGTCTCGCGTTTCGGGTTCGAGTGCGCGAAACCCCTGCATGCCGAATGCGCGGGTGCGTGTCGCGGCGTCGCAGGCGCGCAATGCGCTATCGTTAAAATCGCAAGTCGCGTTGCCGAGTTTGCGCGGTTCCGCCGCGCCGAACGACAGCCGGAAAAAAACATTTTCAGGCGTTTTGGTTTCCGGCGGGTTGTTCGCGTCGCTTGCCGGTTTCCTTTGCCAATTCGGCAAAATACGCGCGAGGGCAACGCGCCAGGCATCCGCCTCGGCGCAATTTACGTTGAAGCTGCCGCGAACGAAGCAACGCGCGGCGACGTCATCGTCTTCGGGCCGGACTTGCATGTCGTTCGGCGCGAGCCAAGGGTTGCGCGACCACGGGCGTTTTTCGTCGCCGGCCGGTTCATTCCAAGCGCCGGCGAAAAAAGCGCCGTCGAACAGGACGGCATCATGTTCGCGCCCGGCGGGGTATCTTTGGTGCAGGCTGCCGGCGGCTTTGTTTCCAACCGGTAGCCGGCGCAGGGAGGCGACGGAAATCGGGCGGGTTGTCGGCCGGTCGATGGCGCGCATTTCCGAAAACGAATCGTCGCTTTCGGCGTCGCCGTGGTTGTTTTTTTGCGCTGCCCACAGGAAATTTTCTTCTCGCGAGGCGGCGAGCGGCATGTTCAGCCCTTTGACGACATCGGTTTCGATTTGAAAAAGGCCGGCAACATGCGCGTCGGAAAAATCAAGTACCGGCGCGCGCGGATCGATTTTTTCGAGCAGGGCAGCGATGTCGTCCGGCGAGTCATTTTTCAGCTTCAGCGAAAGCGCGATTTGTGCCTCGTCCGTTCCGTAACTCGAGCTTTGCGCGCGGCTGTAATCTTTGCCGGAAATTTTCAGCGCAAAATCCTCCCACGGCACGTTTTTCAGAGTCAGCACCGGCGGCGAATAATCTTTGGTTCGCATGTCCGCCGGCAGTTTTCCGCGTGCTTCGCGCAGGTGAAACGTGACGCCGCCGGCCGGCATTGTACCGCAAATTTCGATATCGTGCACGGCATGAAACCAGTTGTTCCCGTTTGCGCCCGGCGGCGGTTTTGTCGGTTTGTTTGCCGCCGTCTGCATTTTCCATGTTATTCCCGAAAGCAGGCGTGCGAAGCCTTGGGGTTGTTTGGCCGGGTCGGGCATCGAGAAATTAAACACCTCGCCGGCGAGCAATCCCGGCGCCGGCATGCCGAAGCGTCGTTTGTCCGAAAAATCAAGATACGCGTTTATCGTGCCGTCGCTTGCGGTTTGCTTTGAACCGCCGAATTTTTTGATCGGGAAGGCGCTCATATCGACCGAAAACGCGGCACCGGTGTTGCGATTCGTGACGTCGAGTCGCGGCATTTTTTCAAAGTCGAGCAGGGCGATGCGCGCCGAGTCGGCGCAATAAAGCGGGAAGGGATACGGGTTCCAGAGTTGGACATCGCAGGTGAAACGCACGCGGTGACCGCCGTCGGAGCGGGCGTTGAAAAATCCGAATCGGATATGCAGGCCGGATAAAATCGGAAAACGCCGTTGCGCGAATTCGGCACCGGCCGCGCTGATCGGCAACCCTGTTTCCGGCTTCGCCGCGAATGCCGGAAGGGAAATTTCCGGGCGAAAAAATTCTTCCCAAATTTCTTTTTCGCAGGGAAGCACGTCGGCCGGCAACGGGTTTTTTCGGTCTAAGTTAATACGTAATCCGCCGGCGGCCGCATCGGACAAAACGCCCTGCGATTCCCGCGTGTGTATTCGTTTTGAGAGCGGAAACGGCTCATCGCCCTGCCCGCCGCAAAGCCAAGCAAGCGCGAGGTTTTTCCAAGTTTCGGCGACGGAGAGGCCGGCGCGCCAATGCGCAATATTCGCGCGTTTTACCGAAAACACGTTGTCGATCTCGTGGCGTTGCGCGCACAGTTGGCGGCGCGCTTGAATGTCCGGCAGTGCAATCGACTCGGACGATTCCGTCGTGCCGACGCTGATTTTTTGTGACTCGTCGGATGCGAAAAACGCGAAACGTCCGGGCCCTCCGTTTTTTTCACGAATCCATGTCCCGAAGTCCGCGCCGGTTTCTTCGCCGGATGTGCCTTGCGTCGAAACGAGCACGCTCGAGTCCAACGGGATCTTTTTGATTTTTTCACCCGCACCGAAAACGGCGACAACGCAGTCATCTCCGGAATCGGAACCGGCGGTGGCCGTGCAATCCCTGCCGATGAATTGTTGCAAATGCCCGAGAGCGATCCGCGCGGCGGCAACCGCGTTTAAGCGTGCTTGAATTTTATCTTTATGAAAACCGGCGGCTTGAAAGTGCAGCGTCAAAAACGCACACAACGACAAAGCGAGCAGCAGTAAAAATCCCAGCAGCACCAGCGAGAGCGCCAATGAAAAGCCGGATCGGGGCAGGGCGTCGCGTGCGACCGCTCCGCTGTCGGAACGAGAGGGTAGGAACATGTGTGAGAGAGGACGAGAGGGCGGCGAGGTTTTTTTGAGTTTCCCCTTCGGGGGCTCAACGGAACGCAGGCTGTGCATCGAGTTGCACCGGCGCGCAAGACTGCGAGAATGCTGATTGTTTTGTTGCCGGTGTCAAATGATGTTCACGCGTGTCGGCCGGCGTCACAGGGCAGATCGGGTCCGGCGGACAAGAAGTTAATGCGGCGAACTCGTAAGGGAGAAAGCATCGCAAAAGAAAAACCGACGACATTAAAGCCGGCGGTTTTTTAATTTATTCGATTTGATTCCGTTCATGTCTGCTTCGGAAAAACTTTTTGAACGTGCCCAACAACTCATTCCCGGCGGCGTGAATTCGCCGGTGCGCGCGTTTCGCTCGGTCGGCGCGACGCCGTTTTACACGGAGTCCGCAAACGGTTGTCGGTTGCGCACGGTCGAAGGGCGCGAATTGATCGACTACGTTTTGACGTGGGGGCCGGCGATCTTCGGACATAACGATCCCGAAATTCGCGAGGCGGTTATCGCCGCCGCCGGCAGGGGATTGGGCTTCGGGACGTGCGGGCCGCTCGAGGTGCGCATGGCGGAATTGCTGTGCGAATGCGTGCCGGCGGTCGAAAAAGTCCGTATGACCAACAGCGGCACCGAGGCGACGATGTCCGCCGTGCGGCTGGCGCGCGGTTTTACCGGCAGAAAAAAAATCATTAAATTCGCCGGTTGTTTTCACGGGCATGTCGATTCGCTTTTGGTGAAGGCCGGCTCCGGCGCGTTGACGTTCGGCAATCCCGACAGCGCCGGCGTTACGCCGGGCACCGCCGGCGACACAATCGTGCTTGCGTATAACGATATTGCCGGCGCGGAGGCCGCTTTCGAAGCGGTGCGCGGCGAAATTGCCGCCGTGATTTTGGAGCCTTATCCGGGCAATGTCGGGTTGCTTTTGCCGGTGCCCGGATTTTTGGAAAAACTCCGCGAGCTGTGCACGCGCGACGGCGCGGTTTTAATTTTCGACGAAGTGATGACCGGCTTCCGGCTCAGTCTGCAAGGCACAATGGGGCTGCACGCGGTGCGTCCGGATTTGGTTTGCATGGGAAAAATTATCGGCGGCGGATTGCCGGTCGGGGCGTTCGGCGGGCGTAAGGAAATTATGGATACGCTCGCGCCGCTCGGACCGGTGTATCAGGCGGGAACTTTTTGCGGTCATCCGGTGACGCTTGCCGCCGGCATTGCGGCGATTGAAAAATTGCGCCGGACGAATCCGTATCCGGAACTTGAATACGCCGGAAAAATCATTGCCGGCGCGGTTACCGGCGCGGCGGAAGAGAAGGGCGTCGCGCTGCAATTCCACCGGTGCGGGTCGATGTTCACGTTCTTTTTCGGCGAAAACCCGGTGCGCGATTACGCCGATGTTTTGGCATGCGACGGCGCGCCGTTTAAAAAGATTTTCCGGCATGCGCTGGATGCCGGCGTGTTTTTGCCGCCGTCGCCTTACGAGAGCGCGTTCATCAGTACGGCGCACGATGCCGGCGCGATTGCGCGCACGGCGGAGGTGCTTGCCGGCGCGATTAAGGCGCTGTGATTTTTCGCTGAAAACGACGTGTCAAAAAAAACGCCGGAAACATTCCGGCGTTTTTTTTGCGCAAACGCCGAGTCGTTTGCG
>JAVBUU010000092.1:0-5766 GCA_031555005.1 Opitutales bacterium
ATAATGATCGGCCCGGCGCCGATGATGAGGATGGTTTTGATGTCGGTACGCTTCGGCATGGAAGTGAAAAAGAGGTTACGAAAAACGCGGGGCGCAAGGAAGCGATTGCCGGCGGAAGGCGGCAAGATAAAAACCGGAAAATTTTTTGAAGGATGAAAAATTGCGGCCGAACGCGAAACCCGGCTGACTTGGCTTGACGGCGGAAGTTCGGGCGGCAAGCTGCGCGCAACTCGTTTTTGTTTTTTATCTCATGCTCAGGTTACCTCTTTTTGTCTCGGACACGGACGCAAATGTCGCGTCGGTCGCCCTGTCGTTTGCATCCGGCTATCCCGATGCGCGGGGATGTGCGCGAATTGTCGCTGCGCTCAATCTTTAGGTTTTCAAAACGTCTTTCACAAACTCACCCCATCAGTACCCCAATGCCTACAACAACTGCTCCTTCTCGTTATCGTTCCGATAAAATCAATTTCGGACGTAAGTTCTTTTCCTGTGCTGCGACTTTGCCGACCATGGCGTTAATTGCGACCGGCGCATTGGGTATATCGCCCCAAGCCGGGGCTGCAATTGATCCGAACGGGTATGTTCAACTCAGTTATGATCCGGAAAACGGACTTTCGGATGCGCAGAAGCTGGCTCTCGATGATTCGGCCAATTATTTAAATTCGATGATTGTCGGAAACGCTGCCGGTGCCGGCGGGCATTTGGTCATCACGGTTTCGACGGTGAATTGGCCCGGCACCGGCATTTTGGCCTCTGCCGGCCCGGATTCGGAGACGCTCGCGAACGCAAACGGAATTGTATTTTCCACAACGGGAGGGTCCGGGATTAATTTAGCCTATTACGACGACAGTAATACCGCAGACCTCACAAACACCATGGTTCACGAGTATTGTCACGTATTGGGACTGGGGACGCTGTGGAGCGCTAATAATCTGCGCGAGGTTAATTCGGCAAGCGACCCTGTCGATCCGGGGTATTTTAAATACCTTGGCACGAATGCTCTTTTTGCCTGGCAATTTGAATTTGGTCAGACGTCGGCGGAATCTGTGCCGATTGAGACCCAAGGCGGGCAGGGAACTGCCGGGGGACATTGGTTGCGCCCCGATGCGACAGGCATTGTCAGTGTTTTCAGCGGGGGCGATTTTCAAAATGAGATGATGACCGGCTGGGACAGCGGGGATCTTACGTTTACCAGTAACGTAACAATCGGAGCATTGGTGGATTTGGGCTTTAAAATCAAAGCTCCCGAGGCCAATGCTTCCGGCGTTTATAATTTTGATCAGGCGTTTCTTGAAGTGCCGGCGGCAAGCGCCTATGATTTTAATCTCGGGCGAATGGGTGCCAAGGGAATGATGGTGTGGGGCGAGCTTATCGACGGTTCGTCCGGAAGCAATCGTGTCGTGTTGAATGTCAACGGCGACGCCGTTGTCGCGCTCATGGCGGCAAACACCTATTCCGGCGGCACCACGGTGAACGCGGGCCGGCTTCTCATCGGGAACGATTCCGCGCTCGGCACCGGCGGGGTTACGGTTGCCGGCGGGATTCTTGACATCGGCGGGCTCGCGATTGTCGCTCCGACGTTGACGCTCACCGGCGGCGTGATTGCCGATACTTTGTTCGGCACTTCGACCGGCGGCAGTTTGACGGTTACAAGTCCGATGGACATGCAGGCCGGCGAGGTGTATGTTAACCTATCCGGCGCGTCCGCGCTTAACAAGACAACCGACGGAACGGTAATACTCGGTGCGGCAAACGATTTTACCGGCGCAACAACTGTCTCCGGTGGCACGCTTCTCGTTGCGCATGCGGATGCGTTGGCGCAAAGTTCGGCCGTTTCGATCAACGGCGGCATGTTAAACATCGCCGGCGTTACGATGAACGCGACCGGCGGGGTTGTTTTGACGTCCGGCGTGATTGCCGGCACCGGGGCGCTTTCCGCGGCTTCGCTTACCTTGGAAAGCGGCGTTGTTGCCGCCGATATCACGGGAAGCGGCGCGGTGACAAAAGATACGGCGGGAACCGTTGTGCTTGCCGGTGCGAATTCCTTCAAGGACGGCATTACCGTTAAAGACGGGGTGCTTGTTGCCGGTGCCGCGGGCGCGCTGAGTTCGCGACTCGTGGAACGTTCTGAGCAGACGGACGGGAGTATCACGGAAACGGTGGTCAGCACCGGCGTCGTGACACTTTCGGGCGGCACATTGCAATTGGCTCATACCTACGCGGCCGCAGGTGCTGAACTGGATATGGCCGGCGGCTCACTTTCATTCGGCACGCTTACATCTGCCGCTGTCGGCTCGCTCGCCGGCGCAGACAATATCAGCTTGGAAAACGACAACGTCCAAGGCGTGTTGCTTGCAGTCGGCTTTAACGACACCGACACCGCCTATTCAGGCCGGCTCACCGGCACCGGTTCGCTGCAGAAAGTCGGGGCAGGGAATTTCACGCTTACCGGCGACAGTGATTTCACGGGCGGCGCTGCGGTCGCCGGCGGCACGCTTACCATGAGTTCCGCGAAAGCGCTTGGGGGCGGCCCCGTCTCGGTTGTCGGCGGGACGCTGAAAATGACCGGTGCGGCCGAATTTGCCGGCGGTCTCACGGTTTCGGGCGGCATTGCAGAAACCGCAAGCGGGCCGATAACGGCGCAACAAGGCATCAGTGTGCGCGGCACCGGCACATTCAGTCCCGGCGGCGCCGGCGCGGCAACGCTTTCGGTTTCCGGCAACCTCGCGTTTTCTGAAGCCGGAACCCTTCGCGTTGATGTCCCTGCCGGAGCAAAAGATCGGGTGAATGTCACCGGCGGCGTAACTTTTTCCGGCGGTTATATTAAGATTGGTGCCGGCAGCGTCGCGCCGGACTTCAATGTTCAGGACTACGTGTTCCTTACGTCAACCGCAGGCATTTCCGGACGTCCCTTGGGCGTTATCGGCGAAGTTGACCCTGTTACCGGCAACAACTCGGCTTATACGCCCCGGCAGGTAGTCGGCGCCGAGGCCGGCGTTTATTATGCCGTCCCGATTGCTTATCGTTTTGATTTGAATGCTGCCGGCGAGGGTTTGCTCGCCGCCGGTTACGATTACGCAAGCCAAAGCATTCTTTCCGGTCTCAATTCGAACGAGGCGGCTGTTGCTTACGCGCTTAACGACCTCGAACGTGCTGTCGGGCGCGATGCAAACAACGATCCGGACGACGTGCTGCTTGCCGCGCTTAATCAGGTTCAAAGCGTTTCGTCGCTTGCCGAGGCCTACGACTCTCTGATGCCGGTGAATACGATGACGGTTTCGCGGTCGCTCACGAAGCAGGCGAATGCGCTGACGAATAATTTTGACCGGCGCAGCCGCAGCGTGCGTCGCGGTTCCATTTTGCCCGGATCGATTTGGACGAATTATCTTTTCGGCGACAGCTACGGATTTGACTACAGTGCGCATCCGCTTGTGGCATCGAACAACAATGAGATTCCTTACCTTGGTTTAAGCGAAGAGTACCCGGTCACGATTTGGCTCAACGGCGGGGGTTCTTACTGGAAAGGCAAGGCGGACGGTTTTTCGCCCACGACGAAATCCACCCAATACGCCGCGAATATCGGCGTCGATTACACATGGCAGAACGGACATGGCCTTCGGACGGCGGTTTACAGCGTCGGCCTTCTTGCCGGATACAGCAACATCACGGACAAAATCAGCGGCGCGGGTTCGCGCAACGAGATCAACGCTGCGTCGCTGGGCATTTACGGCTCGGCGTATTACAACGGCTTTTTCGGGAACGTCCTCGCGTCTTACGCGGTGAATTCCTACGATTTTAAGCGTGACATCAACATCGGGTCGATGGCGCTCACGGCGAACGCAAGTCCCGACGGCGGGCAATACTTGGGCTATATCAATGCCGGTTACGAGTGGGAATACCGGAACTGGATGCACGGCCCGATTGTTTCGCTTCAATATTCTAACAGCACGGTTGACGGCTATACGGAAAACGGTGCCGACAATCAAAACCTCACGGTCGGAAAACAAACCTTTGATTCGCTGCTCGCGGCGATCGGTTGGCGCGTGAGCACCCGCATAGAAACCGAAACGGCGACCTTTTTGCCGGAAGTGCGGATCAGTTATAATCACGAGTTTCTGAACGACGGCGGCGCCATTACGAGTTCGATGGCGAATCCGAACGCGCGTCCGTTCACCGTGCACACGGCGGATCCCGGGCGCGATTACGTCAATGTCGGAATCGGCGTTACGGTTCTTCTTTCGGAAACGGTCAGCGTCAGTCTTGATTATGACGCCTCGCTTTTTCAGGAAAACACGGATCCGCAGCACACGATCAACGCCATGGTTCGCGTTTCGTTCTGATGCGCCGGCTTGCCGGAAAAAAGAAAACCCGTCGGCAACGACGGGTTTTCTTGTGAAATTCGACGGCTTATTTTTCCCCGGTTTTTTCCGCCGGCATTCCCCACAAAAAGCTTTGCCGTTGCGCAATAATAGCGCCGCCGGGATCACGGAACGTCAAGCGCCAAGCCACGAGCGAGGTTTTCTTTTTTGGCCAGTCTTTGCCGGTTAGTCCTAATTTTGCTTCCGACAGCGGATTTGTCGGGTATTCCGACAAAACATAATCCCGTGTTAAAATGCCCGGCGAATCGCTGTTGATGTATTCGAGCGTCGCCGTGGACAGTTTCGGAACATTCGTTCCCCACGATACGCCGATTCGAAAATACAGTCCGCTTCGCACCGACGGGTCTGAACGCAATATAAGGTCTCCCCCCGCGTATTCCTTGCCGGAGAAATACTCCGCAATACTCTTGAAATCGTTTTCCTCGCGCCATTGCACATAGACGTAAGAAAAATCCGGCACGGCACGATTGCTTTCCCCTGCCGGCTCCGGCTCGTCCGATTGCGACATGTCGGAGCCCGACGGCGCGCAACCGGCACTTAAAAACAAAACCGCCGCACAGAGCAAAAAACTCTGCCGGCGGATAGAAAATGCGGAACGCGCCGAACGCATTATTTGCGTTTCTTGGCCGTCGAAACGGCTTTCTTGATCCGTTCCTTTATGCGGAGTTTGTAAGCGCGGTTGCGACGGCGTTTGATTTCTTTGTTGTACTGTTTTCCCATAAGTGCGGCGGATGCTTGCGCCCGTGTTTTCCCGGTCAAGATTTTCTTTCCCGAAAAACTTTAAAAAAACCGGTTGACAAAAATTCGGGGGGAAACATTTCTTCGCACTCCCTTTTTTAAGGGACGGTTACTGCCCGGTGGCTCAGTGGTAGAGCAGGTGACTGTTAATCACTTGGTCGTTGGTTCGATCCCAACCCGGGCAGCCAGTTTGAAACCCGCGAGAAATCGCGGGTTTCTCGCGTTTATGCGCCCTCTGCATTTATTGAAAGATTCGCGAGCGAGCCCGGGAAATTTGCTTCGCAACACGGCATGTGATGAGTCTGTGCGGGAACGTGTCGAGGGTTCCCATTACATTGTGATTTTTGCGGCAGAAATGAGCAACGGATGCAGAGCAACGGATGCAGGTAAATTATTTCGTAGTTAAAATTCAATTACACGGATTTCGCTGATGTGTTCGGTGTGATTATTGTCGGCAAACTCTCCTTCGTTTCCCCTGTATTTTAAAACCGGATACATATATTTTTTTATTTCGGTTACGTAACCTGTTTGTTTGCCGTTTAGTTGCGTTGCGTTAAAAATAATTTGAAAAAACGTATTGACGGGCGGGGTGCGAATTGCATTTTCCGCGCTCCCTTCGAAACGGGGCTTGGCCGGCGCGAGTCGGCGA
>JAVBUU010000055.1:0-10398 GCA_031555005.1 Opitutales bacterium
CCGGCGGCGATTCCGTAGCCGGGATATTCGACGGAAAGCACCGAGTAGCCCTGCCGGCGGATATTTTCGGTTATCGGGCGCATGTTGCCGATGTCGCACGCGTTGCCATGAAAATAAATAACTGTGTATTTCGCGTTTTTGTTTTCGAGCCAAAGCGCCGGAACTTCACCGCCGCCTTGCAGCGGCAGGCGAATGAGATTCGGCTCGTCCGCGGTGTACGCGGCGGGCCGCACCGGAAAAATCAATGCGTCGGCAATTGTGCAGCCGGCGATCAACAGCGAAACATAACCCAGGCAAAAAACGGCTCCGGCCGCGCCGCACACGCATTTCGCTGTTTTTTTCAGACGCGAAAGTCTTGCTTCGCGTGTCGCCGGCTTTGTTTTCGGCGAGGTTGGTTTTCTTAATTTTTTTCCGGCCATGCGTAATCGTTTTTCGGATACGTTCAGACAATCCGCATCGTGCGGTAAACGCGATCGACGCGTTTTGTAATCGAACAGAAGACTTCCCAGGGAATTGAATCGGCCCGAGTGCAAAATTCGCTGACTGACAGCATAGTTCCGTTTTGCTCGCCGATGAGCGTGACGACGTCGCCGGGCGCGATTTCCGGCAAATCCGTGGCGTCGATAATCGTTTGGTCCATGGTGATGCGCCCGAGCACCGGGCAGCGTTTGCCGCGCACGAGCACTTCGAGCCGGTTGCTGCCGGCGATCGGAATGCCGTCGCCGTAACCGGCGGTGACAATCGCGATGCGCGAGTCGCGTCCGAGCGTGCGCGTGCGGTTGTAGCTGATGTCGGTGCCGGCAGGCAGGTTTTTTACGAATCCGATCCGGCTGTGAAAACTCAACACCGGCTCGGGGTTGAGCCGCTCAAGGAGCGAGCCCCGGCGTTGCGGAATGCCGTATTGGAGCAGTCCGACGCGCACGGCGTTGAACGGAGTGCCGGCGGAAAACGTTTCAAGCGCGGCGCTGTTGTCCGCGTGAACGAGCATTTTTCGGCGCGTTTCCGGCGGGATGTGTTCGAGAACTTTTAAAAAACGCGCGCGTTGTTTCTCGGTAAATTCGGCGTCGTTGTCCGCGCTGGAAAAATGCGTGAAAATGCCGCGCAGTTCGAGCGCCGGTTCAGCGAGAACGTGCGCGAGCAGCGCGCCGGCTTCCGCGTGCCAAACGCCGAGCCGTCCCATTCCGGTGTCCACTTTAACGTGCACCGGCAGCCGCCGGTTGCGTTGTTTGGCGAGCGCGGCGAATTTTTCCGCTTCGGCGACGGACGAGAGCGCGGCGGTCAAATCGTATTCGACGATTGCCGGAAGCTCTTCCGGCAAGATCGATCCGAGGACCAGAATTTCCGTTCCGGAGCCGATTTCGCGCACGTCAGCGCCTTCGCGCACGTTGGCGACGGCGAAGCAGTCGATGCCGGATTGCATCAGGCGGGAAACCGTTTGCCCCATGCCGTGGCCGTAGGCGTCGGCTTTCACGACGGCGACGTAGCGCATGTGCGCCGGCAGCGCGGATTTTATTTTTCCGAGATTTCTTTCGAGTGCGGCGAGATCGATTTCGACCCAGGCGCGGCGTGCAAATTGCGGTGCGGCGGACATTGCGGCTGAATTAAGAATTAAGATTTAAGAAGTAAGAAAAAATGTACGGAGAGTTTTTAAAGCGATTCCCGGTCGGATTGATCACTTCTTAATTCTTAACTCTTAATTCTTAATTTTACTGCCTTCCCATTTCGTGAATTCGCCGGGCATGTTGACGGCGTCCGGCGAGGTTTCGAGGCGGAGCAAGCCGGGCGTCGCGAGGATTTCCGGGAATGTTTCGAGAAGCGCCGGCGTGAAATTTTCATGCGTCGCCGGCGGTTCGCCGAGCGCGCGTTGCGTGATGCGGAACCGCGGTTCCGGCAGTGTATTCAGGTTTTCACTGCGAATTTCCGAAAAAATTTCCGGCACTGCGCCGTTGTTGACGATTGCGTCGTTCCAAAGGTTTTGCCGGGAATCGGCGAAAACGGAAAAGGTGCGCGTCGCCGGATTTTTTTTCAGGAGCAAATGCGCCGCGAGTTGCAGCGAGCCGACGGCGTAAACCGGTTTTTCCGAAAATGCCGGCAACGCTTTCCAGGCGCGCAACGCCATCGCCGCGATGCGGATGCCGAGTATCGAACCGGGGCCTTCGACGAAAATGAAGCCGGCGCAATCGGGCAGGGCGGTGCGGGCGGCTTTTAAAACGGCGTCAATTGCCTCGAAAATTCCTTCAATCGCGGCGACGCCGGTCATGCGTTTTGTCGCGAGCCAGCGTGAATTTTGCCAAAGCCCGACGAACGGCTCGCGCGCGGAAGCGTCGAGGAAGAGATAGTTGTTGTTCTTGTTAAGCAGTGATGACACGGGTGAAAAATTTCCAACTTCCGAAGCTCCAAATTCCAAATAAATGCCAACCGGCAAAATTCAAAACCGCAAAACCCGCCGGAACTTGCCGGAACCCTTTTGGAATTTGTTGTTTGTTTTTGTGATTTTTAAATCAGCCCGGCGGCCATGAGAGGTCGCGACCGGCGAGCAAATGCACATGCAGATGCGGTACGGTTTCGCCGGCTTGTTTGCCGCTGTTTATCACCAGGCGGACGCCGGCGGTAAGGCCGAGATCGCGCGCGATTTTTCCGGCGGTGACGATGAGATGCCCCAAAACGGCTTCGTCGCCGGCGGCGGTTTCGGCGACGCGCGGAATCGGTTTTTTCGGGATGACGAGGATGTGCGTCGGCGCTTGCGGGTTGATATCGCGAATAGCGAAACAGTTTTCGTCCTCGTGAACAAACGTTGCCGGAATTTCCCGGTCGGCGATTTTTTGAAAAATGGTTTTCGGCGCACTCATGTTGCAGTCGACGCAAAACAAATTCGCCGGAACGTCAACGCGCCTCGACGCGGATCGCGTATCTTTAATTTCGGAAATGCGCACTTTTGGTTGGCAAAATCCGCTTTTTAAATAGTTTCCTAAAGCAGTAAACGCCGTTGCATGACACCGTGCGCCGTGTGCGGGCGAGTGCCGGCAAAATCCAAACACCCGAAAATCCGATGAAAAAAATTCTCGTTTGCATAGACGGTTCCCTTTACGGTCAAGTTTGCTGCCAATACGCGCTGTGGGTCGCGAAAAAATTCGGCTCGCAAGTCGAAATGCTCTACGTTTCGGAGCTTTGGCAATACGAAGCGCCGCTGGTTGCCGATTTCGGCGGAAGCCTCGGCGCCCAGCCTTACATGGGCTTGACGACGCAGTTGCAGCAAATCGAGGAAGAAAAGTCCGCGGCCTTGCGCGATTATGTTTTCGGCGTTTTCGAAAAAGAAGGGCTGCGCGCCAACGTGACCTTCAACCATCGCACCGGCGTGCTCGTGGATTGCATCGAAGAACTCGACAAAAACGGCGATGAAGTTGCCGATCTCGTCCTGATCGGCAAACGCGGCGAGGGCGCAAATATGGCGAAAGCCCACCTCGGCTCAAACATGGAGCGCGTCGTGCGCGCTTGCGAGCGGCCCTGTTTCGTGGCAAATCGCGAATTCTTTGATCCGAAAAAAGTGCTCGTCGCTTACGACGGCAGCGAAAGCGCCGGCAAAGCGCTCGTGTGGTATGCGGAAAACAAAAAAGCGTTCGCCGGCACGGAGATTCACGTTGTGAGCGTTGCGCGGCAAGGGGAGGAGGACAAGGCGTCCGAGCGTATCCGCATCGCCGAATCAATCCTCAAAGCAGCCGAAATCACGCCGGTTTGTCAGGTGCTCAACGGGGCCGCCGCCGACGCGATCGCGAATTATCAGCAATCCTCGGGCTGCAATTTCCTGCTCATGGGTGCCTACGGGCACTCAAAAATCCGCCGCCTGATTATCGGCAGCACAACGACGGAAATCCTGCAACGTTGCCGGATCCCGATCGTGATGTTCCGGTAATAATATGACGCCCCCGGCAACCGGTTATCGAGGTCGCATCGCCCCGACTCCGACGGGCTTTTTGCACCTCGGGCACGCGGCGACGTTTTTGCGCGCCGCACGGCGCGCGCACGACGCCGGCGGGAAACTTGTCATGCGCATTGAGGATTTGGATACTCGGCGTTGCCGGCCGGAATACGCGGACGCCGCCTTGGAGGATTTGAAAAAACTCGGCATTGCGTGGGATGAGGGCCCGGATGTCGGCGGCGCGTATGCGCCCTATGCGCAAGGCCGCCGGGCGGCATATTTCGAAGAAATTTGGGAGAAACTCAAAGCCGGCGGTTTTATTTATCCGTGCCGGTGTTCGCGCAAAGACGTTGAAAACGCCGCGCGTGCGCCGCATGACGACGATGCGGATGCCGAGCCGGTTTTTCCGCCGGCATTGCGTCCGCCGCCCGGCACCGGCAACGGCGCAACAAGTCCGGCGGGCGTAAACTGGCGGTTTCGCGTGCCGGACGGCGAATGTATCCGGTTTTCGGATGCAATTTGCGGCGAGCAAAGTTTTACCGCCGGCGTCGATTTCGGCGATTTTCTCGTTTGGCGGCGCGATAATGTGCCGGCATACGAGCTGGCGGTTGTCGCCGACGATCATGCGATGGCGATAACGGAAGTCGTGCGCGGCGAAGATTTGTTGAAATCGACGGCGCGGCAAATTCTGCTTTACCGCGCACTCGGTTGGGCGCCGCCGGCGTGGGCGCATACGCCTTTGGTGCGCGACGAATCCGGTCAACGGTTGGCAAAACGCCACGCGGCGTTGAGCTTGCGGACGCTTTTTGAACGCGGTGTTTCGCCGGCGGAAGTTCGCGGACAATTTAAAATCGATTGAGTAAAAAAATAACGCAGCGCGCATGCATCCAAAACTCATTCTGCTTGTTCCGATTCTCTTCATCGCAGCCGGGCTCGTCCCGTGGTTCGCGCTCGGCGCATTGCGCCGAACATGGAAAAAAGACTGCCAATCGCCGACGAAATTCGACTTATGCGGCGGCGCGCTTGCGACGATTTTAATTCGCCGGAACGAGATCAGGGGCATCGGCGTCGTTGAACGGGGAAAACTTTTTTTTGACCATTACGATCCGTTTGCCGGCGACGTGAATTTGAGCGAGCCGGTTTATCGCGGGAAATCGCCGGCCGCGCTTGCGCATGCCGCGATCTATGCGGGGCAGGTGATCCTACATGCCGGCAATGATAAACGATTTCGCCGGCTCGTTCTCTGGAACCGAATTACCCGACTTATAGCCAATGTGTTACCGGTTATTTTTCTCATACTCTTATTCACGCCGGGCGGATTTCGACTGATGCCGATTTTCACCGGCGCTTTGGTCTTATTGTTGGCCGCGCAACTGTTAACACTGCCGGCTTTTTCCGCCGCCGGGCAAAAAAGCCGCGCCGTCATTTCGGAGTATGACTTATTTTCGCCCGTTGAATTCCGAGCGTTTTCCGCATCTTTGAAATCAGTGAATTACCGTCATTTGGCAGCACCGGTCTTGGAATGTTTTTGGCTGCGTTTTCTCTTTTGAATGATGATCGCTTCCGACAAGGGACCATGAATACAAAAAAACCGGGATTCTTCAGAAAGCCCGGTTTTTTCGTATTCAAAACGATTTCAATTCAGCGATTGGGATCGTACGCTATTTTCTTCCACTGCAATTTGCCGAATTTGAAATTCAGCATGAGAACCATTTGAAGCTGGCTCAGCTTCAAGTAGCTGATGTTTTCGGAAAAGTCCGTTTCGTTAAAGAAAGCGGCGGAGCGGCAATCAACAAGTAACATGTCGTTCACAATCAATCCGATTGTAACGACGCCGACTTTTTGACCGCTGTAAACGACATCGACTTTGCGTTGGTATTCGAAGGTGAGCCCTTGTTTGGCGAGCTCAATCATCATGCAATTCTCGTATATTTTGGGATCCAGGCCGGGGCCGACCGTGTTTAGAACCGTGATCGCGCAGCCGGTGACTTTATAGCAAAGATCCTGCAGCGGAGTCGGTTGGTGGGTCAAAGCGTTCTCGAGAGCGACATCTGACTCAGAGTTAGAGTGTTCCATATCCATAGGTTTAGAATAAAAATAACTCTCCGAATTTTGAATAGCTGAGAGAAATTTTTATGAGTTTAGGTTAAGAGTTGAGTTAATGCTGATTGTTTTAACAGCGGAGTGTGGAAAAAATGTTTTTTCACCGCCGGCAAGAAAAAATCCTCAATTTGATTCAGCTAAAATCATTTTTTTCATGAGCTGTTTATCGGCTAATAGCATTTAAACCATGTAATTGTTCAAACAACAACGAGTTAACGGCGTAAAGCGATAAATTGAAGCGACAAGCTGTCGGCGGCATTTTAATCGCACAATAAACATTATGTCTAATTCAGAAATTTCCGGCAATCCTCTATTCCTCGGTCAGATTTTCGATGAAGGTGCTGCGGATGAGCTCTTCCATGTTGTGCAATCCGTGACGCTTATGAATAATCCACTTGGCGGCAAACAATGCGCCCCGCGCAAACGCCGCCCGACTGATACTTTCATGAATGAGCCGTATGGTCTGAGTGCGCATTCCGAAAATCACCTCGTGGCGTCCGATGATTCCGCCGACTCGGATTGAATTCACATGTTCGGTCGGATCGAGTCCCAGGTTCTTGGCTATGCGCAACGCAGTCCCGGATTTTTCGCGTTTGCCGCGAAAATGCTCTTCGACGATTTCGATGTCGGCATGCGGAAGGATTTTTTTCAACACCTTCGACGCGACCATTAACACGTTTATGCCGAGTGTGATATTCGGTGAATGCAAAATCGCTGTTGTTTTTGCGGCCCGCCGGAGTTTCTTGACGTCCTCGGGCGGATATTGCGAGATGGCCGTAACAAGTCGTATCTTTCTCTTTGTTAAAGCGGTTAGGTAATGCTTCAGCCCGGAGGAATCCGAAAAATCGATGACGACGTCGACCGGATGTTTGTCAAAGAAATCGGGGTGTTTCATCTCGTTTAAAGACCGAATCACTCCGGTGCCGTCCGAAACGCCGACGTGCAAGCCGACCGCCTCCCCTGCGTTTTCGCGACTCCGTCGAATAACCCATTGGAGTTCACAAGATTCATCTTCGAGAATTTCTTTTGCGGCAAGTTTGCCGGTTTTTCCGAATCCCAATAATCCGACTTTTATTTTCTTGGGCATAACGATTTTCTTTCTTTGAGAGTTTTACGGATTCGAACATGCGAATCGCCGCCGTTGTTGCGGCCGCCGACCCCTGTGCCGGAAGCTCGCGGAAGGAAAACACAGAGCGCCGGACGACATTCAAGAACTTTTTTCCCTTTCGGTAAAATAAATTGAAACAAAACTTGCGAAACGCCGTCCTTATTGGTCAAGATATCCCTTTGTCTGTTTAAAATTACTACGTTGCCCAGCCATGACTTTATCGGAAGAAAATACCTTTGAACGCGCGCGCGCCGGCGATGCGGCCGCCTATAACGAACTGGTCATCCTGTATCAGGAGCGTATCTTTTCAAAGGTTTTCAGTTTACTGCGAAACAGGCAGGACGCTGAAGAAGTTACGCAGGATACATTTATCCGGGCGCAACGCGGGCTTGAAACCTTCCGGGGCACCTCCTCTTTTTCTACGTGGCTTTATCAAATTGCGACGAATCTTGCCCGAAACCGTTACTGGTATTGGTGGCGTCGTAAGCGCGATGCCTCCATGTCGCTTGACTGCCCGCTGGGCGACGAGTCCGACATGACGCTTGTGGATGTGATTCCGGATGCGGAAATGACGCCGGCGGAAAAAACGGTAAACCGCGAGTTTGTCAGCCGAGTTGCCGAATGCATGGAGGAATTGCGCGGCGCCCATCGCGACATTCTCGTTATGCGCAACGTGAAAAACATGTCTTACGAAGAGATTGCCGAAGAACTCGGACTCTCCATCGGAACGGTAAAAAGCAGGATCGCCCGCGCCCGCGTTGCTCTGCGTGAACTCATGGGCGAAGAATTTCATTAATGGACGCGGACAGATTCCATGAATTATTAAACGAATACCTCGACGGCGAAATCTCGGGGGAAGGTTTGTCTGAATTAAACAAGGCAATCGAAGAGCAACCGAATTACCGGAAACTGTTTTACGAGTATCAACGGATCCGTATTGCCGAAAAGGCGTTTCTGACCGGACGTGTATCGGCAAAAATCGCAAAGCCGGCACCCTTCTCTCTTTTGACCGGATTCTTTTCGCCGAGGCGCATTTTGCGCAGTGCCGGCGTTTTGACGAATTGTTCAATCCTTCTTTTGACCGTAGGGCTTTACCGGACGTCGAATTTCGAAAAAATCGAGACACCCGTGTATAGCGGTTTTGCCGATTCCGGCGCGGTGATCACCGGCGATAATGCTCTCGGTTCCGATTCGTTGCAATCCGGCGCGGCAAAGCCGATTTTGCCGCCGGACTCCGCTGTTTCAAAACCTGCCGATTTGGCGGAATCGACTGCATCGCCCGCTTATGCCGGCGATGCCGGAATCCTTGCGGAAGAATACGGATTCGTGCGATTTTAGCGATTTTCCCGGTTTCTTGAAAGCGCCGACCTTTTCGGCGGACGAAACTTTGCCGGCGAAAAAATCCGGTCCGAAAGAAGAATGCGGGAAACGCCGATATCGTGTTTTCGGCATTCCGCAATAAGCGGCTGAGTCGCCTTTATTTTGTATCCAAGGCGTTGCCGGTGCCGACCGTTCCTTTGTGAAATCCGCCTTCGGTTGAACCGTTCCTCCGGTATTGGTAACGGTTTATGTCCTGCATCGAGAAATTGTGCACCCCTTTGTGCCGCGAACTTAACCGATCATTCATGCTCACTATTTTATTAGACAAAAATTTTTCGTGCAAATCGCGTGTAATGTCCGCATTGCGATTTTTCCCTTCCGCGAGATTACGCGACCAAGTGGAAATCTTTTCGTGATTAAATTCGTAGTCTTTTTGTTCCAATCGGAACGACTCGCGCTGCGAATCCGTGAGGATTTGCTTCATCTCGACGGACTCGCTTTGACTTCGGTTGAATAATGAAAATTTTTCGGACCATTCATTCGGCGCTATCGTGCTGAATGCACCGGGTTCTTTGAAATTCTTATTCATCTCGGAATTGTCCCAATTGTTTTTCCGGTATTCGGTTTCCAAGAATTCGTTGTTACGCCGCGTCAGCCGTTGCACGACGGAATTCGGGATGGCTTTGCCTTCGGCATCTAGCCCGTTTTCAGCGTCATGAAAAAACCTGTTCGTATCGGATTGTTTTTTCGGCATCGCTCCGGGCATTACTTTTTTTATAATGTCGTCTTCGCTCAGGTTTTCATCTTCCGATAAAGTGTCGTCATCGGGCGCTGCCGCTTTTTTTTCGGCATTAACGGGACGGGCAGCATCTTGTGCGTCGCCGGTTGAATTGCCGATTTTGTTGGAGGCTTTTAACTCCGCCAAGGCATTGGGATTGCGTTTCCTTTTTTTGACGGTTCGGTAAACGGTTTTAACGCCGCCGAGTCCGTCATCGGTGGTCACCTTGTAAACATTGCCCTTTTCCGGTTGCGCAAGCGGTTGCTGCGCTTCCGAGGCTGCGGCGTTACCGCCCGGCAACACAAAAAGCGATGCGAGAGAGATGCCGAAAATACATGCGTAACGAACCATAAAAAACGCTTGATGGGTTAAAACCGTTTTCGGCAGCAAATGCTTTTTCGGAACCGCGTCAAGGCGCATAAAAAAAGAGATGCCGGTTTTAGCCGGCATCTCTTTTTGATTCCCGAATATATCGGAAAAAAGAATTACTTTTTGATGATGTTGTAAAACGACGGAACCGAGATGCCGAGAGCTTTGGAAACCTCGGTCGGCCCCTTGCCGGCTTCTTTCATCGCTTTGACTTGCGCAATGATTTCCGGCGTGATTTTTACGCGTTTCTTTTTACCGGCGGCTTTTTCTTTTTTGGCTTTCGGCGCTTTGGGCGCTTTTTCGGCTTTGGCCGCTTTGCGGGCTTTGATGCCGGCAGCGGCTTGAAGTGCCGCGATAAGCGCTTTGGTCGAGGCGTATCCGACGTCCTTATGCAAATTCAAAAGACGTTGTTTATTTTCAACTTCTTTCCAATTTTCTTGTGCTTCCGCACGCGCTTTTTCAATAAGCGCTTTTTCGTATTCTTCCAACGAGGTGTAGGTGTTTGCTTTCATATATACCGGTTTTTTATGTATGTTTTTTTGGAAACTGAAAAACTGATTGTATGCCCTATGATAGAAATTTTATGCCTGTGCAATATCATTTTTATTCCTGTTTTAACTTTCGTAAAAATTGTACATTCATTTCCGGAACTGCGATAATACCAAAACGATCCCCGGTAAAAAATACCGATGCCGGCATTTTCTTATTTCTAATTTCCCGTTTCTGATTTCTAATTACCGGCATGCCATTTCTTCACGGCAAACGAATTATTCTCGGCGTCACCGGCTCAATCGCCGCTTACAA
>JAVBUU010000161.1:0-4854 GCA_031555005.1 Opitutales bacterium
AGCGTCCGGGCGGTTGCACGGCCGTCAAAGTCGCGGCACCGCCGTGAGCTTTGTGAAATTTTAAAAGCGCGCCAATATCAACATCCGAAACGCCGTCGCCGTAAGTGAAACAAAACGTCTCATCCCCGATATAATCGCGAACTCGCTTTAAACGTCCGCCGGTCATCGTTGCCTCGCCGGTATCGACAATCGTGACGCGCCACGGTTCGGCGTGCCGTTTGTGGACTTCCATGGAATTTTTTGCCATGTCGAAAGTGACATCCGACATGTGCAAAAAGTAATTGGCGAAATATTCCTTTATTACATAACCTTTATAACCGGCGCAGATAACAAAATCGTTAATTCCGTGCGCGGAATAAGTCTTCATCACGTGCCAAAGAATAGGACGCCCGCCGATTTCGACCATCGGCTTAGGGCGCAACACGGTTTCTTCACTGAGACGCGTGCCGAGCCCGCCGGCAAGAATAACTGCTTTCATAATAAGGATGTCATTAGGTTAACAGACATGCGCCGGCGGGAAATCGGGAAACGTTTTTTGCCGCGAATGTTCACAAAAAGAATATAAAGAGCTACACGAGGCGTCCCAGCCATTCGTGAAAACAATAGGCGCTGTTTTGCAAGGAGCCGGCGTCCCAACGGAAAAAATGCTTCAGCTTCACCGGCGAGGGGCGGCCGCGATAATCGGCCGGGCAGGGAACGACGTCAACTTGCAGTTCCCGGCAAAGCACCATGCCGCGCGGGAGATGGTTTGCCGAAGTGACGAGCGCAACGCGCGTATCGCCGGCAAGTTTTTTTAAAGATTCAATCTCTCCGCGTGTGTCGCGTGTGTCGTCAAAACGAATGATTTTCGACGCCGGAACGCCGAGCGAAAGCGCGGCAACCTCGGTTTCGCGCGCGCCGGAAGGATTTTTCGGGTCGTCCGATTCGCCGCTGACGATAAGCTTCGCGTCAGGCAAGGCACGCAACACGCGGATGCCCTCCGCCAGGCGCGCATTTGATTGCGCTGAAAGTCGTCCAAGCGCGTTGCGTTCTTTTTGATCCTGAAAATCAGCGCCGCCGCCGAGCACCATAACGTATTTGCATTCCTTCAAGTCCGCCGGTAACGCGTTCGAATCTTGCGAGAATTCCGGCAACGGCGGATATTGATTTTCCAGATGTTGCAGCAAAAGCGTGCTGACGCCGGTATTCGAAAAAACAACAAGCCAACAAAACCCGAAGGTGCAGAGAAGCTTCGCGAGCTTTCCGCCGAACCCCGAAAATCTGTTCCGCGTGAGCCAAACCAAAATGCCGGCAAGCGCAAAGGCCGCCAATGCCGTCGGCAACGGCATCAACAGGGTTCCAAAAAACTTTTTCAGGAAAAAAAACATCCGGGATTATTTAAAAACTTTTTCGTGCGGAAGCACGAAGGCGCGAAAGATTCGGGGTTATTTATCCGCGATCATAAATATCTTCCAACCGCACAATGTCGTCTTCGCCCAAATATTCGCCGGATTGGACTTCGATAATCACAAGCGGAATCATGCCGACGTTTTCCAACCGGTGCACATTGCCGACCGGGATGTAGGTGGATTCGTTGGCGTGCAGCTCGACGGTTTTTTCGCCGTTGACGACGCGCGCCGTGCCGGAAACGACGACCCAATGTTCACTGCGGTGCGCG
Source organism: Opitutales bacterium (assembly GCA_031555005.1). Taxonomy (GTDB): domain Bacteria; phylum Verrucomicrobiota; class Verrucomicrobiia; order Opitutales; family UBA953; genus CALNBE01. The sequence goes on from JAVBUU010000161.1 coordinate 1,658, forward strand.
TGCTTTTGCAGCGACAAACGTCCGCCGGTTTTCACTTCAATTCGTTTTACTTTGTAATGCGGCCCTTCAGCGAGCACGGTGTAGCCGCCCCACGGACGCCGCACGGTGCGCGGCGAAACGCACAATTCCGGATTGTCTTTTTTCAGCGAAGAAACGACGGCCTTCACATCCTGCGCCGCCGCGGATTTCCCGACGACCAAAAGCGCATCCTCGGAATCGACAACCATCAAGTCCGAGCCGCCGACGACGGCAACAAGCCGCTCCGCGGTGCGCACGAGGCAATTCTCCGAGCCGACGACAATCGCGTTCCCTTGAATGACATTGCCGGAAGCGTCTTTATTCGCGGCGACCTCCTTCACGGCATCCCACGCGCCGACGTCGCTCCATCCGATATCGCAGGCGACCGCGACAACGCCGGCGGCTTTTTCCATCACGGCGTAATCAATCGAAATCGCCGGCAGTTCCGCCATCGCATCTTTTCCGAAGCTCAACGACGCACAAAGGTTGCCGGTGCCGCGTCGGCCCTTGGGATAAACCGAGTTAACCGCGGCCGCGAGTTCCGGCGCAACGGATTCGGCTGTTGCCAAAATCGTGCCGACCCGAAAGCAAAACATGCCGGAATTCCAAAAATAGTTGCCGGAATCGACATATTCTTTCGCTGTCGCCGCGTTCGGTTTTTCGACAAATTTTTCGACTTCGAAAACGGAATCGGCCGAAACTTTGCCGGTTTTCAAATAACCGTAACCGCACTCGGGACGGGACGGTTTGATGCCGAAAGTCACGATTTTCCCTTGCGCGGCTTGCTCGCCGGCGCGCCGGACTGCTTCGGCAAATTTTTCTTGGTTCCGAATTTCGTGATCTGCCGCCAACACCAGCATCACGGCGTCGTCGCCGTAAATTTTTTGCACGTGACGCGCAGCCAATAAAATCGCCGGCGCGGTGTTGCGCCCGCAACCTTCCAGCAAAAACTCCGCCTCGCCGGCAACACGCCCGATCTCGTCAAGAGATTGATAAAGATGGTCTTGATTCGTGACTACGATCAGCTTGCCGGAATCGGAAACACGCAACGCCCGGTTGACCGTTTTCAAAAGCAAACTTTCGCCCGCCGGCTCCAAGCGTAACAACGGTTTCGGCCGCAATTCACGCGACTCCGGCCACAGACGCACGCCGGCACCGCCGGACAATATTACGGGAATCAGCATAATTTCAGGTTTCTCAAAAAAATCTTATTTTCTTGCAGCGGCGCCGGAGCAAACACGCGCCGCCGGCAGCACCGGCAAAAACGACGCCGAAGACGGACGGCTCCGGCACGTTCGTCAGATTAATTTGAACGTCGTCTAAATAATAAACGGTTTTTCCGTCATATTCCTGCACCGCGAATCCGTTAAAAGTTGATGTTGCGCCGTCGGTTACCGTGTGAAACAGCTCCTCGCCGCCAAAACGAGCGGCAAGGCGCATCCCTTCGTCAACGCGCGTCAGCACAAATTCGCATGCAAACCAATCAACGGTCGTCATCCCGTAATTTGAAGCGGCTTGATTAAGCGAAGACGTATCCGTGCCCATCATAAACCAATCGTCACTGCCGAGGTCCGCGAACAAACCGGCGTTTGCCGTCACTGTCGGACTCCACTCGACGCCGGCAAAATAACCCGCGTCGCCCGCGTTTGCGGCGCCGGCATCGACGCTGTTGAAAAATCCGAACCGAAACATTTTTGAACCGCTGCGCACACTGTTTGGTTTGACGTTAAAACTGACGCTCAACGAGTCGCCAAGCCCGAGTGTTACATCCGAAAAAGAATAACTTACCGCCCGATTATTGTTTTGCGGCGAAATTTTAAACACGCCGCCGTCCACGCTCAAAACGGCCGGAGCGTTGTCGCCGTAGGGGCGCCAGCCGGCATCAAGCGTATTGCCGGAAAAATCGTCCGAATAGAGAACGACGGCCGAAGCCCGGTGAGTCGAAAGCCCGGCGGCGAACATACCGAGCGCAATAAGCGGTGTTTTGCAGATAACCATGAGAGTGAAGAAAGAGAGCTGAACGCGCCGGAAAAAATCCGCCGCATCCGAAGAGAAACCCGATTAAACGCGTTCATCGCTTTACCTGAAAATCACCGTCCGCCGTCTGCTCAAAATAACTCACCATTCGAGCGCCTCAACCTGTTCCAACCAACGGTGCAACACAAACGTGTGCACCTCCTGAATGCGTGCCGTGTCAGCCGAAGGCACGATAATTTCAAAGTCACACGCGCCGGCCGCCTTACCGCCGGTGCCGCCGGCAACCAAAATCGTTTTAATTCCCCTCGCCTTCGCGGCTTCAAAGGCCGCCAACACGTTTTTTGAATTTCCGCTCGTGGAAAACCCGACGAGCACATCGCCGGCAACGCCAAGGCCCTCGACTTGCCGGGAAAAAATTTGATCAAACCCGTAATCGTTGCCGATGCAGGTGAGCGCGGTCGTATCGGCGCAAAGCGAAATTGCCGGCAGGGAGCGCCGGTTTTTGTGAAAACGACCAACAAGCTCTTCGGCCAAGTGAAGCGCGTCGCAAGCACTGCCGCCGTTGCCGCAGGATAAGATTTTATTGCCGCGCCGCAATGCCGAGATCAGGCAATCGCCGGCCTCCGTTACCGCCGGAATTTGTCCGGCAAAACGCGTGAATGCATCAATAGCGGCTTGCAACGAATTCATGATAAAAATGCATAAGTTACAGTTTCCGGTTATCGCCGGAAAAATTCACCGGTTTGCTCGCCCGAGCAAAACCGATTGGCGAATGCAAGAAATCATGCTGCCGCCATTGGCCGGTCAACTTTTTTGCTGAAGCCAATCTTTAAGCAGAACCGGTAATTTTTTTTCCACGAATTACTCGTGAGTTGCGGAGTCCGATTTCGACATTGCTTTCGACAACGCCGGAAAATCCATCCTCCAACACGCGGACAGGATGCGTCGCGACTCGCCAAATTTCAATAAAAAATGAAGTTTCAGGCAAAACAGAATCGCCCGCCCGCAAAGAAAAATCGGCTTATAAACCGGACCGGGAATAAACGGAGCTCCTCGACTCGGACAGTAAACCGTGATACCGCCGGCCGGCGAAGCCGGTTTTTTATCGCTACGGGTCAAATTCCCCGCCGCTTGCGACGGAGTTTTTCAATTTTTAAAAATCTGCGAAATTTCGTTTTGAGAAAGCTTCCGGCCGTCGCCGG
>JAVBUU010000035.1:0-3815 GCA_031555005.1 Opitutales bacterium
GAAAGCAAAACCGTCGCCATGCTCGCGGACATCCCGACGCAATACGTCACGATGTCGCAGTTCAAAAAGTTCATCGTGTCGTAAATCGCCATACCGGCGGTGACGCTGCCGCCCGGTGAATTAATATAGCGGTGAATGTCCTTTTTCGGGTCCTCCATTTGCAAAAACAGCATTTGCGCGATGACCGCGTTGGCGACTTCGTCGTAAATCGGCGCACCGAGGAAAATGATGCGGTCTTTTAAAAGGCGCGAATAAATATCCCACGAGCGCTCGCCGCGCGCGTCACGTTCAACAACACTGGGAATAATGTAACTCATGTTAAAAAAAACAAAGTTCGCGTGCCGGTGATTTTCGCAAGCGGTTTTTTACGCCGGCGTCGCGGCTCCCGCCGCAACGTTGTTACCGGGCACAAAAAAAACCGCCGTTTTTCGCGGCGGTTTTTTGTAAGAACGAAAAAATTATTTCGTCTTGGCGGCGACTTCTTTGAGACCGGCGCCGGCTTTGAATTTCACGCCCTTAGAGGCTTTGATTTTGATCTTTTCTTTGGTCTTCGGGTTGACACCGGTGCGGGCAGCACGGTTCACAACGGCAAAGGTGCCGAATCCGATGATTTGGACAGCTTTGTCCTTTTTGATGCCGGCGGTGATGCCGTCGATCGTGGCTTGGACTGCGCGCTCGGCACAGGCTTTGGTCGTATCTCCGCCGAGAATTTTTTGCACTTCGGCGACAAGGTCAGCTTTGTTCATAGTAGTATTTTATGGAGGATTGGTTGAGTTGTTAACTTTTGTTAACCAAGCAGGATTCAGACGACGGGTTTCAGTCCGTCAACTAATTTTAAAAATTCGGCATTTTCCGGATGCTTGGAATTCCCTGCCTTCGAGGCGATTTTTGAGCCGAAAAACAAATTTTTAACGCAAAAAACAAATCACGACATTTACGCACGAAATCAATCACCGGGACTTCAGTTTTACAACACTTTGCCTTTAAATGAAAAAACGCGTATCGAAAAAACGGATACATCGCAGAATTATTCCGGCGCGGCGCGAAATTGTTAAAGTCGAAAATGTCAAAGCAAAATAGAATCCGACAAAAAAATTATTTTTTCAAACGACGTTAAAATAAAGCGCAAAGACGCCCGGAAACGGGCGGGTTCCGGCAAAAATCCGCGCCGTACGATTTGTCGCATCCGTTTTTTTAATACAAAAAACAACATGCTTTCGCCGGTAACGCCGGTAAGATTTTGTCGCCGGAATTCACTCTCGCGGCTTGAAAACAAGGCATTGTCATGTAGCATGCAGTGAGGTCGGCGCGACAAAATGCGCCCGGCCGCAACTCCAACACCTTCCAAGCCATGATTGATTCCATCAAAAAAACACTCCTTGCCGGCTTCGGCGCCGCCGTGATTACCAAAGAAACCGTTGATACCGCGTTGCGGGAATGGATCGAAAAAGGGAAAATTTCGCCCGAAGAAGCGAAGAATTTTGCCGAACGCCTTGTTTCGACAGGCGAGAACCGTTGGGAAAAAACCAAGGAAGACGTATCGCAAAAAATATCGGATGTGCTGAAAACGGCGCCGTTCGCGCGCCGGAGCGATTTGGAAGCGTTGAGTGTCCGCGTCGCGTTGCTGGAACAATTCGCGCTTCGCGCCTCCGCCGCCGGCGAACCGAAAACCGCGCCGGAAGCCGACGCGCAGTAACCACGCAAAGGCAGAAGGAAAAAGGAAGAAGGCAGAAGTTTTTTATGAACGCGCCGATAAAAAGTTTTCGCGATTTGGCCGCATGGCGAAAAGCGATGGACTTATTGGTTTCGGTTTACCGCGTGTGCAAAAAATTTCCTGCCGAAGAACAGTTCGTTTTGTCCGCGCAGCTCCGGCGCGCGGCAATTTCGGTTCCTTCCAATATCGCCGAGGGCTACGGACGTTCGAGTCGGACGGATTATGTTCGTTTTTTAAAAATCGCCTCCGGCTCTCTTTACGAAGTCGAAACGCAACTCGAAGCCGCGAAGTTGCTCGGTTTTATCGCCGACAAAGCTTTTGCGGAAATCGACAATCTTGCCAAAGAAGTTGAGCGCATCCTCGCCGGCTTAATTCGAAGCCTCAATAAATCCTCTGCCTTCTCCCTCCCCCCTTCTGCCATCTGCCCTTAATAATGCTCCCGTTTCCAAGCAATTCGTCTCCGGCAAAAGCCATTGCGCTTTTCAAGAACATGGTGCGCGCCAAGGAGATTTTTTCCGTTCTCGTCCGAAACGGATTTTTGGAATTTTTGGAACAAGCCGGCACGCCCTCTTCGTGGCTCGGGCGGATCATTCCGCTCCCGACGCGAAATCTCACGATTTGGCAACGCATCCGCGTCACCTGCGAGCAACTCGGCCCTACCTTCGTTAAACTTGCGCAAATCGCGAGCACGCGCGACGACCTTTTGCCGGAACAACTCACGACCGAACTCCACGGTTTGCGCAACAACGTGGCGGCAACACCCTGGGAGGCCATGTCGCATGTACTCGCCGCGGAACTCCCCGGCGGCATCGAGGCGCATTTCTCGGATTTCGACACCGTGCCGGTCGCCTGCGGCAGTATCGGTCAGGTTTACAAAGCAAAACTGAAAACCACCGGCCGAACCGTCGCCGTAAAACTGCAACGACCGGGCATTCGCCGCGCCATGCGCGCCGATTTGGAAATCATGGCCTGGCTCGCGCAACGCGCGCATGAACGCTTCCCGGAATTACGCCCGTACGCGCTGCCGACAATTGTCGCTGAAACCGCCGCCGGCCTTTTACAGGAACTCGATTTCACGATCGAAGCGCGCAACATGGCGCACTTTAACGCAATCAACCCGTTTCCGGAAATTTTTGCGCCGCGCGTTTTCGAAAGTTTCAACACGGCGCGGTTGCTGGTTTCCGAATGGGTGGAAGGACGCCCTCCCGGCGACGCATCGATTCCGAAGGAAATCGGCTCACGCCTTGCTTCGGTCGGCGCGAAATCCGTTTTTCAACAAATTTTTATCGACGGATTTTTCCACGCCGATCCGCACACCGGCAACCTGCTCGTCACCGGCGAGGGACGGCTGTGCTTTATCGACTGGGGCCTGGCCGGCGCGCTCACGCGCAAAATGCGTTACATGCTTGCCGACCTCTTCGCGGCCATCGCCCGCCAAGATCCCGAAAAGGTGATTCAGGCATTGCTTGCCGGCGGCCTCAAAAAGCGGATCGACCGAGGGAAATTCGAACTCGAAATCGGCCAGGCGCTCCTCCGGCACAGCAATCTCGCGGAAGAGCCCGGCGAATTCGGCGCGGCGATGCTGGATCTTTTACGCGTTTTCGCGCGAAACGGCATCTCGCTTGCGCGCGACTACACGCTGCTCGCCAAAGCCGTGCTCTCGATTGAAGAATCCGGCCGGTTGCTTGACGAAGATTTTGATCTGCAAAAACACGCCCGGCACTTCCTGAAAAAATTGCAGATGGAGCGTTGGAGCCCCTTTACGCTCACGAAACTCGGCTACTGGGAATTGGCGTCGAACATCGCGCAACTCCGTGAAATGCCGTCGAGCATATCGCGAATTTTTCAAAAATTTGAGGACGGCAACGCCACGCTGAATGTCGAGCACAACGGAATCGGCGAATTTCGCGCCTCGATGGAAATGTCGGTCAACCGACTTTCCTTTGCCGTCATTGTCGCGGCGTTGCTCGTCGGCTCCTCCATGCTCGTGCGCGGCGAAAGCGATTTGTGGAAATTCCCGACATGGCTCGGCGTCGTCGGCTACGCGCTCGCGTTTTGCTTCACGCTCTACCTGCTCTGGGACATCATCCGGCACGGCAGA
>JAVBUU010000153.1:0-4262 GCA_031555005.1 Opitutales bacterium
AAATGCCGGCGCGCGCATGTCGAATGCCGGTGCCGGCAATGCTGCATCGGCAAAGGCGGCAAAGGCAATCATGCCGGCGTTGTCGCCGCGGTGTGTCGGTTCGGCGACGAGCAGCGGGAGGGCGCGTTTTTGCGCGAGTTCGGCAAAGGCGGCGCGCAGGGTTTTGTTGTTCGCGACGCCGCCGGAAAGTCCGAGGCTCGCGAAGCGTTTTTGCGCGAGTTGTGTTTTTGTTTTCGCCAAAAGTTGGTCGATGATCGCTTGTTGGTAACTCGCGCAAATGTCCGGAAACGCGCCGGCGATTTCGGCGTCGTTCATTTTTTCGAGTTTGTAACGCAGGCTCGTTTTCAGGCCGGAAAAGGAAAGGCGCGGGTCGGTTTTTTCCGGAATGCCGCGCGGGAAATCAAAGGCGTTCGGGTTGCCGCCGGCGGATTTTTTTTCGATGAGCGCGCCGCCGGGGTAGGGCATGCCGAGGAGTTTTGCGCCTTTGTCAAAGGCTTCGCCGGCGGCGTCGTCGACGGTTTGCGCGAGGATTTTCGTCCGGCCTTCCGTGTCGAGTTCGACGAGGAGCGTGTTGCCGCCGGAGACGATCAGCCCGAGGTGCGGGAGCATTTTCCGGAAGGCGTCGCGGAAGTCCGCCGGCGCGCCGGCGTGGAGCGCGATAAACGGCGAGAGCAGGTGGCCGCGCAGGTGGTTGACGCCGACGAGCGGTTTTTGCCAGGCGAGCGCGAGCTATTTGGCGAGCGAGATGCCGAGCGCGAGGCAGCCGGCGAGTCCGGGGCCGCGCGTGACGGCGACAGCCGAAATTTTTTCCGGCGAAAAATCCGGCGGCAGGGCGTTAAGCAGTTGCGGGAAATTTTTCAGGTGTTCGCGGCTCGCCAAGTCCGGCACGACGCCGCCGTATTCGGCGTGGAGCGCGATTTGCGTGTTTACCAATTCAAACACGAGGCCGTGCGCCGGGTCAAAAAGCGCAAGGCCGGATTCGTCGCAGGAGCTTTCAATCGCAAATATCATGGTGCGGAAGTTTTCGCTGCCGGCGTTGCGTTGAGGAAGTCGCACGCAGCCGCCAGTTGCGTGTCTTCGGGAAATTTGCCGAAGCGCGGCCGGCAGGTTTCGCCGAGTCCGGCTGCTTGCCGGTTTTCGGCGATGTTCAGCAGCAGTCGATCACGCTGAGAAAGCGGTTGGGCAATGTCGGGGCGCACGCCGGTTTTGTGGATCGAGCGCCCGCAGGGCAGCATGTAGCGCGCGGTCGTGAGTTTCAGGGCGCGGTCGTCGCCGAGGTCGAAAACGCTTTGCACGACGCCTTTTCCGAAGGTTTGCTCGCCGACGACGACGGCGAGGCGCAAGTCTTGCATCGCGCCGCTGACGAGTTCCGCCGCGCTTGCCGAATCCTTGTTTACGAGAATGACCGGGCGTATGTCGGGGAATTCCGGATCGAGTTCCGTTTTGTATTCGCGGGCATCCTGCGCGTTGCGCCCTTGTGCGCTCGCGACGAGCGTTCCTTTCTTGCAAAAAAGGCCGACGGTGTCGATCGCCGAGGAAACCGTGCCGCCCGGATTGTCCCGCAGGTCGATAATGAATCTTGTCGCGCCGTTTTTTTTCAACCGGTGAAGCGCGCCGGAAAGTTCTTCCGCCGTTCGCCGCTCGAATTTTAAAAGGCGAATATAGCCGATTTGTTTTTCGAGCATTCGCGTTTCGGAAACACAGGGGATGAAAATCGTGCGTCGTTCCACATCGACGTATTGGGTGGCGCCGCCGGCGATCTCGGCACGTGAAAACCCGATACGCACTTTGCTGCCGGCTTTCCCTTTCATGAGTGCGGCGGTTTCCGCGACGCGTTTCCCTTGGGTGTCGTTTCCGTTAATTTCCGTGATAAAATCACCGGGGCGCAAGCCGGCGGCCTCGGCACCGCTCGTTTCGTAACTGCGAAGAATCACCGGAAAGCCGTCGACGGTGTCGAGCAGGACGCCGATGCCGGTGAGGCGTTGTTCGATTTCGTCGCGGAAGGCGTCAAATTCCGAGGGCGGCATATATTCACTGTATTCGTCGAGGTCATGCGTGATTCCGAACAGTGCGCCGGCGCTGAGTTTGTCGAAGCCGGTTTTTTCCGCATAGAGGTAACGGGAGTGTGTCCGCTGCATGGCTTCGCCGACAAAAAACCATTCGCGCAGAAAAGCCGGGTTGAACCACCGGCGTGTTTCGGGGCTGCCGAGCATCTCAAGGCACAGGAACATGAAAACTCCGGCGGCGGACAAAAGGAATACACGCAGCGTAAATGAAACTTTTGAAGAAATGCCGGAGTCTTTCGACATAAGAAGCGGCGACATTGGCGAAGCGCACGGGCGAGGTCTATTGAAAAACATGCGTGCGGAGCGGGCTGCGGCGCGCTTACCCCTTAAAACAAAAGAAACCCGCATTATCATGCGGGTTTCAAATGGTGGCCGAACGGGGACTCGAACCCCGAACCAATTGATTAAGAGTCAACTGCTCTACCAATTGAGCTATTCGGCCGAAAAATCGGAGGCGCGAAACCTGCCGGCGGTTTATCGGAAATCAATAAAAATTTCCGAAAAAATCAGAATGCCGGATAGGAGATGTGCGTGTTCCCGGAGCTGACGGTGTGATTGTCGCCGGCCGCCCAAAACTTGTCGTTGAGGACAACCTTGAAGTTGAACACGGGGTCGTTTGCCGTCGATATCCAGACCCATTCGGCACCGCCGTTGCAGGTCATCGGCACGCCTTGCTCCCAAGACAATCCGCCGCCTACGCCGCGCAGGAAAAGTTGATTGCCCCAGCCGATGTCGGCAATGGCGGTAACGGTCGTGACGCTCGGGCGCGGGAGTGCTTTGGCGGCGGGAGATTTTTTCTCCGGCGCACAATCGCACGCGCAACTTTCCGCTGCGGGAACTTTGACCTTTTTTGTTGTTTTGGCGGCAGTTGTTTTGGCAGCAGTCGTCTTAGTCGTTTTCGGAGCGGCGGTCTTCTTCGCCGGTGTTTTGCTTTTGGGTGTGGCCATTAGTTTGCTTGAGGTTGAGTTCTGCCGTTATTGTCCGGGTGTTTTATAAATGCGCAACAGCTTTTCGCTTTTTTACTTTCGATTTCGGTGCCGGCTGCAATCGGGAATCCGGCAAGGAATGCGGCTGCCGGCAGCATTTTCCCGCCGGGACGCTGTAATTGCGTGACGCGCAGGGTGCCGGAACCTGTCGCGATGCAAATGCCTTTTGCGTCGGCGGAAAGAATTGTGCCGGGCGCGGCGGCGCTGTCGCCGGCGGATTCGGCAAGGGCTTCGCCTGTTTTTAAAACGAGATTTTCGCCGAACGGGAATACGGTTCCCGGCCACGGTGAGAGTGCACGTACGCGCGCTGCGAGTTCGCGTGCCGGCAACGAAAAATCCATGGCCGAGTCGTCTCGCGTTATTTTGCGTGTGAACGTCACGCGCGTTTCGTCTTGCGGCGTGCCGGCGTCGCCGGAAATTATTTTCGGCAGCGCGCGTGCGATGAGCGGCACGCATGCGGCTGCGACTTTTTCGCGCAACGTGAGGCGCGTTTCCGTCGGCGAGAGGGGGATTTCTTCGGCGTCAATCACCGCGCCGGCGTCGAGTTTTGCGACGACGCGTTGGAGCGTTACGCCGGTTTTTTCGAGGCCCGAAATAATCGCGCCTTCTATCGGCGTTGCTCCGCGCAGCGCCGGCAGCAGCGAGGCGTGCAGGTTGAAAAACCCGAGCGGGGCGGCGGCGAGCATCGTGTTTTTTAAAATGTGGCCGTAGGCCATGACGAGCGCGGCGTCGCAGCGAAATTCGCGAATGCGCGCTTCATCGGTTTCACCGATTTTTTCCGGTTGAAATACCGGGATGTTACGCGCGCGCGCCCACGCGACGACGGCGTTGGGGCGGAGTTTTTGGCCGCGCCCGTGCGGTCGGTCGGGTTGGCTGTAAACGCAAACAATTTCGACTTGGCCGGCATGTGTATTGGCAAGGGCGTTTAAACAGGGCAGGGCGATTTCGTCGGAACCGAAAAAGGCGAGGCGGAGCATACGTCTTGGGATTTATTTTAAGTTTTTAGAGTCCGCGGGCCGGTGCAAGCGCAAGCTTGTTCTCCGTGCGGCAACATTGTTTTTCGTTTGCTCAACAAAAAACCCGCTTGGTTAAGCGGGTTTTTGTTCCGTCCTTTGAGATGGTCGGGGCGAGAGGATTCGAACCTCCGACCTCTTCGTCCCGAACGAAGCGCGCTAGCCAGACTGCGCTACGCCCCGAGTCTCAAAAACAG
>JAVBUU010000123.1:0-7467 GCA_031555005.1 Opitutales bacterium
AAGGACGCGTTTGCCTTTGAGTTCTACGTTTTTAACGGTTTTGACGACGGACATAAATGTATGTTCTTTTGAAAAATTGAGGGAAAAAAAGCAAATCCGCCGGCACCGCGCCGGCAAGGGAAATGTGGCGTGAGCCGGCGAGTCTGCGTCGGCGTGTGTTTTTCGGCGTCGTTTGGATTTGGAATTTTATGCGTCGGCGGTTTTCTCTCCCGCCCATGCACCTTTTGCCGGCGATTCCGCCAATCGATTTTTCGCAAGCCCTCAACGAGGACCAATACCGCGCCGTTACCGCCGGCAACGGCCCGGCGCTCGTGCTCGCCGGCGCAGGGTCCGGCAAAACGCGCACGCTCACTTACCGCGTCGCGTATCTCTTGGAGCAAGGCGTGCGGCCGTGGGAAATTTTACTGCTCACGTTCACGAACAAGGCCGCGCGCGAAATGCTCGAGCGCGTCGAAGACCTCACCGGCGTCGTGCGTTCGCAGTTTTGGGGCGGCACGTTTCACAGTATCGGGCAACGTATCATCCGCACGCACGCCGCTCTCGCCGGCATCGACCGTAACTTCACGATTCTTGATTCCGGCGACGCCGATTCGCTTTTTAACGAAGTCGTAAAATCGAAGGACGCCGCGTTTTTAAAAAACAAAAACAATCCGAAACCGCGTCTGATCCTTGACGCCGTGAGCTATGCGCGCAACACGCGCCGACCGGTCGAAGAAGTTTTTGAGGCGAAATTCGCATGGTTGGAAGACGAGTCGCTCGCGAAGTTGCCGGATTTTGCCGAAGCCTACCGGAAGCACAAACGCGAAACCGGCGTTTGCGATTACGACGATTTGCTCGAAATTTGGCTCGAATTGCTGGAAAAAAATCCGGAAGTCCGTGAGCAATACCGGCGGAAGTTTCGCTACATCCTCGTGGACGAATTTCAGGACACCAATAAACTGCAATCCGCCATCGTTGACGCGATTGCCGGCGATCACCAAATCATGGCCGTCGGCGATGACGCGCAGTGCATCTACACCTGGCGCGGCGCTGAATTCGCGAATATCGCCGATTTCGAAACCCGGCACCCCGGCGCGGCGATTCACAAAATCGAAATCAATTACCGGTCGTCGCCGCAAATTCTCGATTTTGCCAACGGCATTTTGTCCAACCAACTCGACAACGCCGGCTACTCCAAGACCCTTCGCCCCGTGCGCGACGCCGGCCCGAAACCGTATGTCGTGCCGACGATGGACGCCAACGAGCAGGCGCTTTTTGTCATCAAACGCATTGAGCGGCTTCATTACGAAGGCCGGAAACTCTCCGAAATTACCGTGCTTTACCGGGCGCATTTTCAGGCAATGGAATTGCAGATGGAGCTTACGCGCCAAGGTATTCCGTTCGTGATCACGAGCGGCCTCCGGTTTTTCGAGCAGGCGCACGTCAAAGACCTCGTCGCGCAACTGCGTTTTGTGCACAATCCCGGCGACGCGATTGCGTTCACGCGCCTGACCGCGTTGCTGCCGAAGGTCGGCCCGAAGACCGCCGAGCGTATTTTGGACACGGCGAAAAAAGAAGCGCGCGCGCGCAACGTTTCGATTTTAACCGCGCTCGGCGCGGATGGCGTAAAAGCCAAAGTGCCGGAAGTCGCGCGCGACGATTTTACGGACTTAATTCTTACCATGCAGGACATGGAAGAGGGCATGCACGGGCCGAAGCGCCAAGCGCCGGCGACGTTAAAAAATGCCGACGCCGGCAAAGACGCCGGCGGGCCCGCGCACCCGGATTTATTCGAACACGCCGCCGGTAATGCCGCCGAACCCCTGCCGCCGCCGGAAACGCACATCGTCAAGACGCCCGGCGAAATTTTGCAAATCGCCATCGACGGCTGGTACGGCGACTTCATCAAAACCGTTTACGAAAACTACCGCGACCGCACTGAAGACCTGAAAAGCCTGGTCACGTTCGCAAACAAATTTACCGATATCAACGAGCTGCTCGCGCAACTCGTTTTACTTAATTCCGAGACCGGCGACAAATCCGCCGAAATGCCGGCGGACACGCTCCGGCTTACGACGATCCACCAAGCCAAAGGCCTGGAATTTCCGATCGTATTCGTTATCGGTTGTGCGGACGAACTGTTGCCGCTCAAACGCGCCATCGAGGAAGGCGACGTGGACGAAGAACGCCGGTTGTTTTACGTCGCCTCGACGCGCGCCATGGAAGAGCTGTATTGCGTTTACCCGAAAATCACGGTTTCCGGCGGCCCGCCGCGCCTGCTGAATCCGTCGCGTTTCATTTCCGAACTGCCGGCGAATACTTACGAAATGCTGCATATCAGCCGGCTGCGCGGGTAAATAACAAATCGCGAAAGCCCGAATTCGAAAGAAATCTCAAATCCCAATTACAAATTCCAAAAAGACACCGGCGCCGCCGGCTGTGTTTTTGTAATTTTAAATTTTATTTTTGGAATTTCTTTGGGATTCGGGCGTTCGGGGTTCGGAATTTGACGCTCGCTCCTGCGCCGTGCGCTTGACGCCTTCCGGCGACATCTTAGTTTTTACCGCCATGTCCGAACAACGCCCCGAAGGCTGTCAGAATTGCACAAAACCCTGCACCGTTTTTTTTACGCAAATCGTCGGCAATAAAACGACGAAACTCGCGATGTGTTCAGATTGCCCGAATGCGAAAAAACTGGATGTCGGCGCCAACTTCGGACTGCTTTCGCAAATTCTCGGCGTGCTGACGCCGGTGACGATGCCGGCGCATTCGCAGCGTTGCCAAGCATGCGGGTTGACGTGGGCGGATTTTCAAAAAACGCAGCTTTTCGGTTGTCCGGCGTGTTATGAAAACCATGCCGCGAACCTCGCTCAACTTTTGCCGCGCTTGCAGCCCGGCACGGAGCACAGCGGCAAAATCCCCGCCGGATTTCAGAATGTTCACGCGCGCGAAATGATCGAAGTCGCAAAGGCAAAATTACCGCAGGCCATCGCCGAAGAGAATTACGAACTCGCCGCAAAACTTCGCGACGAAATCAAGGCGCTCGAAAAAATTCTCGGCGAAGAACCCGCTGACGAAACGCCGGCGTAATTTTTTCCGGATACAAGAAAACACGCGGAAAACACGCGTGTTTTTTCAGCCCGTACTTTTACCGGATTATTTTACTTTGATTATTATTTCTCCGGGCGCGGCGTAATTCAGACGTTCGCGGGCTTCGCGGAAGAAAAATTCGTCTTCGAGCATCCGCGTCTTGTACGCCTCCTGCCAATTGTATTTTTTTTGGCTTTCGGCAACTTCCGACCGGCGCTCCTTTTCCAGTGCCTTTAATGTTTCCAGCTTCTCCGTGGCTTCACTCAGCGAGTCGACGAAATAAAACAACCCGGCGGCGAGCACTGAAAACGCAGTCCAAAAAAAGAGATTGGGGAGCGGGGATTTCATTTTTTCGCCGTGGCGGAGTGGATCGTTTAAAAGGTTAACTGTTGCGAATTGAGCCGGAATAATCGGTTTGGCGAGTGTAATTTTTAAACGGATACAAATTTTTCGACTTCCCGCAACGCGTTTCAGGCGCGCGCTGCGATAACTTTTTCGGTGTATTTTGCCAAAATATCAAATTCCAGGTTTACGAGATCTCCGGTAATACGTTCGCTCAGATTTGTTTCCGCAAGCGTATGCGGGATTAGCCAAATGTCCAACGCTGTTTCGTCCACGGCGGCGACAGTCAGGGAAATCCCGTCGACTGCGATGCTGCCCTTGTAAACGACATATTTGAGAAATTCCGCCGGCGGCGTGATGCGTAACCGGTAATTGGCGCCCTCTTGGCCGAAAAATGAAACTTTGCCGGCGGCGTCCACGTGCCCGGTAACGAAGTGCCCGCCCATGCGCGAGGTCGGCAGGAGGCTGCGCTCCAGATTTACGTGCGTGCCGGGGCGCAAATTTTTGAACGACGTTTTTTGAATTGTTTCGTCGAGCAAATCAAAGGCGAGGGCATCGGGTGTTTTTTCCGTGACGGTGAGGCAGCACCCGTTGACGGCGACGCTGTCGCCGAGGGCGATGTCGGCGGAAACTTTTTTCGCGGCGACGCGCAGACGCCAAACGTCGCTGCCGGCGGCATTTTTTTCGAGCGATAAGACGTGCCCTTTTTCTTCAACGAGTCCCGTGAACATGGCGAATACGGTAGCGCGTTTTTTTTCAAAGAAAAGCATTGGCGGCGCATTCGGGCAAAAAACTGCCGGAAAATTTGTATTTTATGCGGATCCGGGCACACTGCGCGGAGAACCCGTTATTACCATGTCCGACTACGCAAATAAATACTGTTACCTTTTGGCTCCTTCACGGCTCACGACGGATTTGGCATTGCTTGCAGCGCGGCTCATGTTCGGGCTTCCGTTGCTTGCGGTGCACGCTTGGGATAAATATAACCTTTTTTCGATAAAGGTGCATGAATTTCCCGATCCGTTGGGCGTCGGTGCGAATACGAGCCTTACGCTCGCGATTGTTCTCGAGGGGCTCGGCGCGCTGCTTGTTATTGCCGGCGCATTTACGCGCGTTGGCGCGCTGCTTGCCGCCGCCGCGATGTTTACGGCGTTTGCCTCGGTGCATCACTTTGCGCTGCAAGGCACCGGCAACGGCGAGTTGGCGTTCCTTTATCTCGCCGGTTTTCTCGTGATATTGTTTGCCGGTGCGGGCCGTTTCTCGGTTGACGGTTGGCTCTTGAAAAAGAACAAACTTTGAGTGTCGCCGGTTTCGGCGGCTTCCGAAGGCGCGCGGAATTCGTTCCGCGCGTTTTTTTATTGTTTCGAGGCGGCTTCGCCGGCGATTTGGATTTTTTCAAAGCCGGCTTTTACCGCGAATTCGGAGAGCGTGAAAAATGTTTGCATCGGAACGGATTTGTCCGGTTTCAACAATAACACCGGCGAACGCTTTGCCGCTGCGGACAGGGCATTGTGCAGATTTTCATCGAGCGAATAAATGCGCCCGTCGAGGATGAACATGTTGCCGGATTTTGCCGAAAGCACCGTCATCGTCGAGCCGGTCGCGATGCCGGGGAGTTTGCCGGAAATCGACCGCGGAAGCGAAAGCGTCGCCGGCGCGTTTTTTCCGCCGGTTTCGCCGGTTGCGGTTCGGGCGTTGAGCTCGACGGTTAAGCCCGGCGAAAACAGGAAACGCGAACCGGCGAGCGAAAGCATTCCTGCGAGCAGCAGAACGGTCACGAGCGGCAACGCGTCGAGGCGCGTGTCGGGTTTCGAAACGCGTTGCGCAAGACCGAGCGGACTGTGGAAAAGTGCCATTGCCGGAAGAAGATTCGTTTGGCGTAAAAAAACAATTTTTTTATCCGTCGCGGGTGCGGCTTTTGTTTTTTACGGCTCGCCCGGAAAGCCCGCCGGCAGTTTTTTCGGCATGCTTTCTTATGAAATCCGTTCCGCGTTCCCTTTTTGAAAATCCTTACATCCTTCTCGGTTGTATTCTGATTTTAATTACAATCGGGTTTACTTTCCGGCACCGAATCGACGCCGGCATCGGCATAATTCAAGCGCGTCTCGCGCCGGCGAAAACGGTTGAAAAACGCGTTGGCGGAATTTCCGGCGAAGTAAAATTTGCGCTCCTTCGCGGTTGTAAAAGTTTCCCGTCTCTCCTGTCATTTCGCGGCAAACGAATCGCTCGACAATGAAAGTTAAAAAAGAATCTTCCGGCTACAAAGACCTCGTCCGGCAAATTTCGGAAACCTTCTCGCACGGCCAAAAACAAGCCGTTATCTCCGTTAACAGTCACCTTATTGAAACGTATTGGAAAGTCGGGCAATACGTCGTCGAGTTCGAGCAGGCCGGCGAAGCGAAAGCCGGCTATGGCGAAAAGCTTTTGGAAAACTTGTCAAAAGACCTTTTTTCACTTCACGGTTCCGGTTTCAGCTTAAGCAACATTAAGCGAATGAGGCAGTTTTACCTCACATATCCGATTGGTGCGGAGGTTCCGCACCAATTGAGTTGGACGCATTGCGTGGAGCTTTTGAAAATCAGCGATCCGCTTGAACGCTCGTTTTACCAAAAACAATCCGTTATTGAAAATTGGAGTACGACGCAGCTTATCCGCCAAAAAAAATCCTCTCTTTTTCTGCGACTTGCCGCGTCAAAAAATAAAAAAGAAATTTTGGAATTATCCCGGCAAGGTCACATTGTCGAAAAACCGTCGGACTTAATCCGGGAGCCGTATGTCATGGAATTTTTGCAAATACCGGAGCCGCACAATTTCACCGAATCGGAGTTGGAAGAAAAAATAATTTCAAAGCTGCAAAGTTTCTTGTTGGAGCTCGGAAAGGGGTTCGCGTTTGTCGGCCGGCAATATCGCATCACGCTCGGCAACCGGCACCACTACGTTGATTTGGTTTTTTATCACCGGATTTTAAAATGTTTCGTTTTGATTGATCTCAAACGGGAAGAGGCCGGCTACGAAGATATCGGTCAAATGAACATGTATCTCGGGTATTTTGAAAACGAAGAAAACACCGCCGGCGATAATCCGCCGATCGGCATTGTACTTGGCAAAGAGCGCGACGAACTCGTCGTGAAATATGCCATGCACAATGTTTCTTCGCGCCTCTTCGTCACCAAATACCAACTCTATTTGCCGAATCGCGAGGAATTGCGCGCGCTTATTGAAAAACAATTGAATCAATAAAACCGCATGAACGCTTCGACTTCCGGTCCCGCTCAAGGGCGTGTCGTTCCCGAAAATTTACCGATTTATAAAATCCGCGACGCGCTCGCCGAGGCTTGCCGGCGCACGCGGCGCATCGTGCTCCAAGCGCCGACCGGTTCCGGTAAATCCACGCAGATTCCGCAAATGCTTCTCGACGGCGGACTCGTGCCGGCGGGACAAAAAATCGTGATTCTCCAACCGCGCCGGTTGCCGACGCGAATGCTCGCCGCGCGCATCGCGCAGGAACGCCGGCAACAACTCGGCGATGAGGTCGGCTACCAAATCCGGTTCGACCGCGTGGAATCCGAAAACACGAAAATCAAATTTGTCACCGAGGGATTGTTGCTCCGGCAAATGCTCGGCGACCCGCAATTAAAGGGCATCGGCGCGTTGGTGTTCGACGAATTTCACGAGCGCCACATGGACTCCGATCTCGCGCTCGCGCTCGCCCGGCAGCTGCAAGAAACGACGCGGCCGGATTTGCTCATCGTCGTGATGTCGGCGACGCTCGACACCGACGCGCTCTCGAAATGGCTCGCCGGCAGCGAAACGCTTTCCGTCGAGGGGCGGCTTTTTCCGATAACGGTCGATTACGCCGGCGCCGGCGCGCGCGCCGACGGCATGCCGGTTTGGGACGTCGCGGCGCATCATTTTCGCATGGCGTTTCACGCGGAACCGGCGGGCGATTTTCTCGTGTTCATGCCGGGCGGTTATGAAATCACGCGCACGATCGAGGCGATTGCTTCGACGCCGGAAGGTAGCGATTGCCTGGTGTTGCCGTTGCACGGCGAATTG
>JAVBUU010000088.1:0-6167 GCA_031555005.1 Opitutales bacterium
TCCAAAGGCGGCATCAAGAGCCTCACCATGCTCATGGCGAACGAACTCGCCCCGCACCGCATCTGCACCAACGCCATCGCGCCCGGCTACATCGCCACGGAAAACACGCGCCCGATCCGCGAAAATCCGGAACGCAACGCCGCGATTCTGTCCCGCATCCCGGCAGGCCGCTGGGGCACGCCGGACGACTTGATGACCACCGTCGTCTTCCTCGCCTCGCCGGCATCGGACTACATCAACGGCCACACGCTCGCCGTCGACGGCGGCTGGCTGTCGCGATAATTCCGGTGATTTTTACGGAAAGTCTCGGAGAACACGGAGCGATTTTTTAAGATAAAAATGTAATTGGTTTTTAATTACAAAAATCGAATTAGGAAAGTAATTTGAAAAACGTAATTAAAAATTAACCGCAAAATCTCTTAATAAAAAACCGCTCCGCGCCCTCCGAGACCTTCCGTTAAAAAACAGGTAAATCCGCCGCCGGCGGTTGTAATTATTTTTCAATTACAGAAAACTCACCCGTTCCTTTTCTCAAAAACTTTTTGCCATGACAGAAACTTCCTCCCGAACCGGTTATCGTTGGATCATCCTCACGCTGATATTCTTCGCAACCACCATCAATTACATTGACCGGCAAATTCTCGCGTTGCTGAAACCGGTTTTTGAAGCCGACTTCGGCTGGACGAACACGCAATTCGGCTACATCAACGGCGCGTTCCAACTTTCTTACGCCGTCGGACTTTTCTTTTTCGGCGGAATCATCGACCGCTTCGGCATTAAAAAAGGATATGCGATTTCCATTGTCGCGTGGAGTGCCGCCGCCGGTTTGCACGCCCTCGTCACGCACACCTGGGTCTCGTCGATGCTTAACTGGGGGATGTTTTCCGGGCTGACGCTTGCCGGGCTCAGCGCCGGGCTTTTTTGCTTCGCGCGCGTGCTGCTCGGCCTCGGCGAATCCGGAAACTTTCCGGCAGCCATCAAAGGCGTCGCGCAATGGTTCCCGTTGCGCGAACGCGCGTTTGCCACGAGCTTGTTCAACTCCGGCGCCAATGTCGGCGCGATTCTTGCCCCGGCGACAATCCCCGTCCTCGCCGCGCATTTCGGCTGGCAATCGACGTTCCTCGTCGCCGGCGCGCTCGGCTTCGTGTGGGTCTTTTTCTGGCAACGCTCGTTCTTCCTGCCGAAAGAATTGATTGCCAAAGGCAAAATCTCGCAGTCCGAATTCGACTTCATCAACTCCGACCAAGCGGCCGGCAGCGTCGAATCCGAAAAACCGATTACGTGGGGCGAAGCGCTGAAACGCCGGCAAACCTGGTCGTTCATCGTCGCGAAATTGCTGACCGACCCCGTCTGGTGGTTCTTCCTGACATGGCTGCCGGCCTACATGGTCACCACGCGCGGCCTTGATTTGAAAAGCTTCGGCATGCCGCTGGTCGCCATTTACGTCATCGTCACCGTGCTCAGCATCGCCGGCGGCTGGCTCAGCAAATACCTGATCAACGCCGGCGTCTCCGCGAACGCCGCCCGTAAGCTCAGCATGATTCTTTTCGCCCTCTGCGTCATCCCGATTTTCTTTGCGGATAAATTGGGGCTCTGGGGCGCGGTTGCGATTATCGGCCTTGCCGGCGCGGCGCACCAAGCGTGGTCGGCAAACTTGTTCACGACCGTTTCGGACATGTTCCCGAAGCGTGCCGTCGGCACCGTTGTCGGCATCGGCGGCATGGCCGGCTCCGTCGGCGGCTTTTTCGTTCCGATTGTCGCCGGAAAAGTTCTCGACCACTACAAACTCGCCGGCAACGAATCCGCCGGCTACACGCTGCTTTTCTCGGTTTGCGCCTTCGCTTACATCGCCGCCTTTGCGCTGAATCACATCCTCGCTCCGAAATTCAAAAAAATTGAAGGTTTGTAAAAAACGGCAAAAACGCTCGTCGTGAAAAAAATCATTATCGCGCAAATCACCGCAAAAGCCGGGTGCGAGGAGAAACTGCTCGCCGCCGGCAATACGCTCGTCGCAGGATCGCGTGCCGAGCCCGGCAATGATTCCTACGAGCTTTTACGCACACCGGAATCGCCGGAAAAATTCCGCTTCGTTGAAATTTGGAAAAACCGGGATGCCGTGGACGCGCATTTCGCGACGCCGCATTTTCGGCTTTTCGTGAAACAGCTCGGGGACCTCGTCGCCGAAGCGCCGGTAATCACGATTTACGACATCGCCGGCGAGAAAATCGCCTGATACGAGCCGGCAATATCTCATTTTCCGGCGACAAAAAAGACGGGGCGCGCAATTCGCTCCGTCTTTTTTGATGCCGGCCGATTCATCGGAATGATGCGGCGGACCGCCTTCACCCGCGCCCGATTTTATCGATCACGACGCCGGCCGCGGCAAAACCGAACGCCCCTGAAACAAAAACGCCGGTGCCGAACCCCCATTCGCAATTCGGCCGTAAATCCTCGCCGGGCGCGATGGTGCCGGGCAGCGTCGCCGCGCACCCTTCCGGATCGCCGGCACTCAACTCTTCCGACCACACGCACGGAATGCCGAATTTTTTGTCGCCGCGCGGAAATCCGTGAACCTGCCGGAGCCTTTTGCGTACAAATTTCATTAACCGATCCGCCTCGCCGGCGCACATGTCGGTAATCCTGATTTTGGTAAAATCGCGTTTGCCGGCACACCCGCCGCTCGATACGACGAAAATTTTTCGCCGCCGGCACTCGGCCAATAAGAGGCATTTGTTTTTGATGCCGTCAATGGCATCAATGACCGCGTCAAAAGGCTTCCCTTCGCCGCCGGCCAAAATCACATCCGCCGTTTTCTCGGTAAAAAACCGCTTTACCGCAAAAACCCGGCATTCGCCGTTTATTGCGCCGATCCGTTCGGCCAGGGCATCCGCCTTGCTTCGCCCCACGGCGCCGTCGAGCGCGTGCAGCTGCCGGTTGACGTTGGAAACACAAACATCATCGGCATCAACAAGCGTAATTGTGCCGACACCGCTTCGCGCCAAGGCCTCGACCGTCCACGAACCGACGCCGCCAAGCCCGATTACGCCGACGTGCGCCGACGCCAACCGCGTCAAGCCCGCGCGCCCGTAAAGTCGTCCGACGCCGGCAAACCGCTCCAAATAAGCCTTCGAAAGCATCGCCGGTCTAATGATTGTCGCCCAGATACGCGTCCGGCACGATGATGTCGTCGCCGCAAACGAATTTCTTCAAAATACTCGGCGAAAACCGATATTGCTCAAAATCCGCCAGCGGGATCCAAGCCAAGCCGATTTGCCGGTTGTCCTGCCCGCTTCCGGCACCGAGCCGGGCGTCATCCGGAATCCGGCAGTAAAAAACCGCCTCAACTTGGTGAAATCCGCGATGCCGCCGGGCAAAACCGTGGTTGGCCCCGATATACTCGCGAACATACGCAAGCTTATCCACCGCAATATCAACGCCTAACTCTTCCCGGCATTCGCGCTTGACGGTCTGCACCAGCGTTTCGCCGTGCACCTGCCCGCCGCCCGGCAAAACGTGCAATTCGCTTTCCTTATCGCGTAAAATCACGGTAAGCAGTTTCCCCTCACGCACGATCAACGCCCTGCCCGCGCAGCGAATCGGCTGCACCGCTTGCCGGTGAGGCATCCCGAATGGAAGCGAATTTTTCAAAGCGCCGGAAAAAAAACCTTAAAACGCGCATCAGGCAAGGGCGCAAATTCCGAGTCGGCAATTTACCGGCACGACGCCCTTCTTTTATTTGCGCTTTCAATTATTTTCCGGAAGAAAACCGCAATGAAAGATTTCTTCAAAAACTTCTTCGCTTCACTGCTCGGCACGGTCTTCGCGTGGGCTTTTTTCGGAATCTTTTCCCTCGTTGTTTTTATCGCAATCTGCGCCGCCTTCTCATCCGCACCGAAAACAACGGTGCCGGAACACGCCTTCCTTGTTCTTGATTTGAACATGAACATCACGGACGCGCCGGAACACGGTGACGCCCTGTCGGAAATACTCGGCGGCGGCCAAACGCGCATGGGGCTCTGGGATTTAACGCAGGCCCTGAAAGCCGCCGAAACGGACCGGCGCATCACCGGCGTTTTTCTTCGCGGCAATTTGCAATCTTCCAATTTCGGCTCCGGTTACGCGGCACTGGCGGAATTGCGCCGCGCGATTTCCGATTTTAAAAACACCGGCAAACCCGTCATCGCCTACCTCGATCAACCTTCGTTCAAAGATTACTATGTCGCGACCGCCGCCGGCACGATTTTCCTGAATCCCTTTGCCGCATTGGAACTGAACGGCCCGGCAAACGAATCGTTTTACCTCGGCGCCGCTTTTAAAAAATACGGCATCGGCGTGCAAACCACCAAAGTCGGAAAATACAAATCCGCCGTCGAACCCTTCATCGCCGAAAACATGAGCGACGCCGACCGCGCGCAACGCAAAGCACTCCTTTCCGGCCTCTGGGACTGCCTGGTAAACGACATCGCAACCGCCCGCGGCATCACCGCCGGCGAAATCACCGGTTTTGCCGAAACCGCGCCGTTTATCGACGCCGGCGACGCCGAAGAAAAGAAACTCGTCGATAAAACCGCCTACCTCGACGAAGTCATCCAAACGCTGAAAGAAAAAAGCGGCGAAGACGAATTGACCGGCAGTTTTGCCCAAATAGGCGTGCGCGAATATGCGGCGAAAAAAGCTGGAAAATATCACACCGGACGGCCGGCAATCGCCGTGGTTTACGCCGAAGGCGAAATCGTCGACGGTAACGGCGACGGCGAAAACATCGGCGGCGACTCGCTCGCCGCGCAACTGCGCGCGCTTCGCAACGATCCCGACACCTACGCCGTCGTCCTGCGCGTAAACAGCCCCGGCGGTTCGGCCTTCGCCTCCGAGGTGATACAGCGCGAAACACGGCTGCTGCGCGAAAACGGAATCCCGATCATCGTCTCGATGGGCTCCTACGCGGCCAGCGGCGGCTATTGGATTTCCGCCTACGGCGACAAAATTTTTGCCGAGAAAACAACAATCACCGGCTCCATCGGCGTTTTCGGATTGATGTTCAACATCGGCGAACTCTCCAAGAATTTGGGCATTAATTTTGACGGCGTAAAAACAACTCAATTCGCCGATATGGAAACAATCAGCCGACCGAAAACGCCGGCCGAACTCGCGCTGTTACAAGTGCAGGTGGACAAAATTTACGACGCCTTTTTGGCCAAGGTTTCCGAAGGGCGCAACTTGGCGCGCGCCGATGTCGAAAAAATTGCGGAAGGTCGCGTTTGGTCAGGCGAAGACGCTAAAACCGTTCGGCTCGTCGACGCGTTCGGCGGCCTGCGCGACGCCGTTGACGAAGCCGCAAAACTTTCGAAAATTCCGGCAAATTACGTCGTCGTCCAATATCCCGAACCGCAAACGGCCTTGCAGACACTCGCCGCCATGATTGAGCAAAGCGGCCGCGACGCACCTGTGACAAAAATTCCCGGCAAAGGCGCTGCCGCCCGAATCTCCGGCGTCGCAAACGAAATGTTCCG
This sequence comes from Opitutales bacterium, assembly GCA_031555005.1. Taxonomy (GTDB): domain Bacteria; phylum Verrucomicrobiota; class Verrucomicrobiia; order Opitutales; family UBA953; genus CALNBE01. The sequence goes on from JAVBUU010000088.1 coordinate 5,511, forward strand.
CACAATAAAAAACCTCAATGACCGGCGCGGCGTTTACGCGCGCATGCCCTATTCTTACGAAACAAACTGAATTTGCGCCGGCACCCTTCCGCGTTGACGCCGTTTTTTACGCCGGCACGCTCCGTCGCCTTTCACTTTCCCGCATTTATCAATTCAACGAAATCAGTCATGGTATCGCTTCCTTACGACCCGAAATCCGTCAACCCGCGCGAGCTCGCACGCCACTACATCCCGGCAACCGAGTCCGACGTCAAAGCCATGATGGACGCCGTCGGCGTCGCCGGCTTTTCCGACCTCTACAAGCACATTCCGGCCGAGGTGCAGTTCGCCGGCCCGCTCGCGCTGCCGGAAGATTTGCCTTACGACACGCTCGCGCAACGCATGGAAGAAATTTCCAAGAAAAACAATGTCCGCACATCGTTCGTCGGCGACGGTCTGCAAGCTTACAAACAACATGAAATCGCCGACTTCGTCTGCGGTATCCGGAATTTAACGACATCCTACACGCCCTACCAGCCGGAGCGTTCGCAAGGTTCGCTCGTCACGCACTGGATTTATCAGTGCATGATGCGCCAACTCACCGGTTTCGAGGCCATCAATTCCTCGCTCTACGACCGCTCGACGGCGTTGTTCGAGGCCGCGTGCTGCGCCATCCGG
>JAVBUU010000128.1:0-6153 GCA_031555005.1 Opitutales bacterium
ATTTCCAAATGTGCACGTCGGTGCCGCAAATGGAGGTTTTTTTGATGCGGATGAGGACGTCGTTCGGGCCGTAGGTCGGCTCGGGAACGTCCATGAGTTTAAGGCCGACTGCGGCCTCGGCTTTGACAAGTGCTTTCATTGCTAAGAAAAATCAGGGGATGGCAAGCGATGGTGTTTATGAGTTAAAAAGCAGCGCGCATTGAAGCGGTCGCCCGTTCGGAGTCGATGAATTTTAATCGGCGCGTCGCAGATTTTCAAATTTGCGCGATTATCCGGGAATCAGCGGCGCACGTTGAGTGTGCGCGGCATGACGGCTTGGAAAATCGGCCCGTCGGGCGTGTGCGGCGGATAAGTTTGGCCGCCTCGGGCTGCCGGCGGGCTGCTGTCGCCGCACCGAAAAATCGGCAGTTTCGGCGCGCCGTTTTCGATGCGGTAGGTTGCGCCTTTTTGCTCTATCAGCAGAAAGCCGCGAAACGTTCCGGGGATGGCGTCGGCGATGCAGATTTCGATCGGATACTCTTTGCCGGCGGTAACGGAAATCCAGCTGCCGGCGCGAAGTTGGTCGCTCCCGTTGTCGGATTCGTAAAGCACGGGGAATTGTTTTTGCCGTTGGGGATTTATTTGGAAGCCGCGGTGGTTGCTTTCCAGGACGAGCTTGTTGTTGAAGCGCACGAACAAGCCGTCGGCCACGTAGCCGACAAATCGAAATTCGCCGGAAAAGGGGGCGCGCACCGTGCCGCGATAGACGACTATCCAATTGTCGAGCCCAACGTTGCCGTCGGCCTCAAATGCTTTCGGGGCATCTTTTGTCGGCATCTTTCCGAAAAAAAGTTGGGTTGTCACAAGCTTTGTCGGCACGCAGTAATATTGCTTGTCGAGTGCGGCGGAGCTCCAGTTGCCGGCGACGAATTTATCGACGGCTTCTTTGAATTCATAGCTGTTGGCGCGATCCATCCCTTTGCCGCTCGGCTGCATTTTTGGGTTGATCTTCAAGTCGTAAAAGCGTCCGACGAGTCCGGCGGCGCCGGGGCTGTATCGTGTGCCGAGAAAGGCGGAGACGAAATTTTTGCCGGCGCCTTTCCCGATTCCCGAGCCGTCGCCTTCGCCGCCGCCGAACCCGCCGCCGGCGCCTTTGGAGGCGGTCGCTTCCATGGCGGCTTGCCGCAACGCGCTCATGTCCAATGCCGGGACGTCGGCGAGGGATATGTTTTTTGAGTTTTTGACGCTGAGTTTTTTGTCGGAACGGACGGTGTTCCGAATTTTATTCATCTTTACCTTGTATTCGCGCATTCGCGCGTTTTCGCCCTTTTGCCCGCCGCCGGTGCCCGTGTCGAACACATCGGGCGTTTTGGGTTTTATGACGAAAGTCGATACGATCCAAAAAAAAGCGAAGATTGCGCAGACCACGTGGATGCCGAGCGAAATCAAGAATCCTTCGCCGCCGAAGCGTCGCCAAAACCGCTTGCGGCGCACCTGCTTGTCGTCTTCCGACGGCAGGTTGTCCGAAGCGGGCGGGGGCGGGGTCAGGGGCGATTCGTCCATGGTTAAGCGGCGCGGGGGTATTTTATGGTCGGGGAGGGGAACGAATCCGGAATAAATGCGGAAAAGTTTTTTCGCACAAGGAAGAACCGTCCGGCGTTCCGCCTTCGAACGTTTAAATGTTTTTTCCGGCACCGGAACCTTTCGGGCTCCGGCGGTGTTTTCGGGATATGCGTTTTTTTGGAGCAGCAGCATTATCACTTATATTTTTGCCGGCATTTGCCGCCGCCCCGGCGCAAGTAGCGTCATTTACGGATCGCGGCGATTTTGCCGGAATGCGCGAGGCGGTCTTTGCCGAAACCGCCGGCGCACCCGTCCCTTTCCCGGCGGCAAACGACGCGCTTGCGCTTTCCGTCGCGCAGGCCGAATTGATTCGCGTTGCCGGCGTTGAAGGCATTGCCGCCGTTTCGAAAAAACAAAACGGCGCGTTGTTTTTAAAAAAATTTTTAAGCAGCCCGAAACATCTTCAAATGTTTCTCGCCTCCGGTCCGATTGACGCCGGCGTGCCGGCCGCCGAGGGGCTTGCCGTGCTCTGCGATATTTGGAACGCCGACTCGGCGGCCGCCGGCGACTTTGCCCCGCTCGCGACCGCCGTCGCGCTCAATTATGCCGCGATGCCTTTTCGCGAGGGGGCCAAGGCGATCGAGCGCGATATGTTTCGCCCGACGTCGCCGGTCGAACGTTACACGTTTTACAAAGACGCTTCGCTTGCCGGCCGACTTGACCCGATGTTTGCCGGACTGCGCACGTGGGAACTGCGCTTTGTCGTCGATTCGATTTACGACAACATCGCGCTCCGCTGGGCGATCGAAAACATCAACATCCCGCGCCGGCAATATGTCGACGCCTGTTGGTTTGTCGAGTATCGCGGCACCAACGCATTCGGCGACACGGTTCAGGGCCCGCTGTTTTACATGCCCTGGCGCGAAAGCGAAAATCCCATGCTTAACGCGTCGAAGCACGGCGGCGTGTGCGGCTCGCTTTCGACCTTCGGCTCCGCCGCCGCGCGCGCGCACGGTATTCCTTCTTATACCTGCGGGCAACCGGGCCACTGCGCCTACGCCGTGCGGATCGGAACCGGGGATTGGCTCGGCGGCTTCGGCGGCCCCGCCGGTGCGCCGCATCATTATTTTTGGGGGCAAAGTTATTATTACATTTTGCTCATGGAAGACGCTTACGCCGGCGTTCTGAAAACGAAAACACGACCCGGCGAGACCGCGCCGCCGCCGGCAATCGACAACGCCGCCGCCGATGCGCGTATTTTAAATTCGCAACGCAACGTGTGGATCGCCCGGCAGGCGTTCGACGCCGGAAAATTCGACCGCGCCGAAAACGCCTGCGCCGCCGCAATCGCAGCGCAACCGGTAAACTTCGACGCTTGGACGCTGTGCATCGAAAACGCCCGTAAAAATCCGGCAACGACGCCGGCCGTTTGGCAAAAAATCGCCGATGCCGTTTTGGGGGCACTTTCAAATCACACGCGCCCGGCGTGCGACCTGCTCGCCCGTTTCGACGATAAATTATCGGACGGAAAAACCGCGGCGGAAAAACTCGCGTGGTTCACCCGCGTCCATGAAACCGTCGCCGGCACCAAGGGCGAAATCGCTTGGGATTGGAGCGTGAGCGACCTGCTCGACCGCGAAATGCGCCAATTTCCGAAAGACGCCGAGGAACGTTGGGCACTCTTTAAAAAAGCCGTCGCGCTTCACGCGCCGACGAACGAACAGCTCCTCGGACAGCTTCTTGACTGGGGCGTGAAAAATCTCGGCGAAACCGGGGCCGACAAATGCATCGCCGCACTCGCCGACGTCGTTAACGAAAACGCCGGCGGCATCGACGAAAAGGCGGTGCGGAAAATTCTCGGCACCGCGATCCTTGCCGCCGAGAAGGCGAAGTCCGTTCCGGCGTTCCAAGCCGCGACAAAAGCCGCCGGCAAATACGTCGAAACCCCGCCGGCAATAAAACTCGAACGCCCCGGCGATCTGAAACTCGTTTCCGCCGGCGGCCTGCTCACGACAAGCAGCACGACAGGCTGGGACGCGCCGCTCTCGCACGGCAACGTCATTAACGAAACCGGCGGACTTTTCCACACCGGCAACGAGAAAAATCCCTGGGCAATCGTTGAACTCCCCGGCACGAAAACGCTCACCGGCATCCTGCTCGTGAACCGCGCCGGCAATGAAGACCGCGCCTCGCCGCTTGCCGTTTCCGTTTCGACAGACGGGGCCACATGGCACAAGATTTGGGACACGAACAAGGCCGAAACCCAATGGTTCATTCCGCTCCAAGGCAAGGGAACCAAAGCCCGTTGGGTGAAGGTCGAGCTCACGCGCGACAAGCCCGAATACTTCCACCTGCGCAACATCCTCGTTTACGGAGAATAATTTTATGAATAAAGAATTGGTTCGCCGGCTTTTGTCCGCGGCGATTGTCGTCGCCCTGCCGGCGTGTATTCATGCGGCGGATACAACGAATTTCGCCGACGGCATCGCCGAGGCAAAAAAGGAAAATCGCGACGTCCTTGTTTATTTCACCGGCAGCGACTGGTGCCCGCCGGCGGTAAAATTCAAAGCCGGCATCCTCGACGCCGGCGATGTCCGCCAAAAACTCGACGGACAATTTATTGTCGCGGTAATCGACCGTCCGGCAACGGCGTCGCCGGAACAAATCGAGGCCGACAAAAAACAAAACAAAGCGTTGGAAATCGTGCCGCGCAATTACCCGGAGATCGTCCTGTCCGATAACGCGGGGCGCGCTTACGCGCAAATCGACTGCCGGCTCGACGCGCCGAAAACGCCGGCCGCATTGCTGAAAAAAATCGAGGTCGCGCTGGACTCCAAAGCGAAGCGCGACACGGCGTTCGCCGAAGCCGAAAAACTTTCCGGCCCCGACAAAGCACTCGCGCTCGGGCGCGGACTCGACGCGCTCGCGCCGGACGTTGCCGGCACTTACAAGGCCGAAATCGACGTGATGAAAAAAGCCGATCCGGAGGACAAGTCCGGCTACGTCGCCAAATACACGTTTCACGCGAACACGTTTTTGGAGCGCGAGGTGTTGAAGCCGGTTGCGGACAAAAAACCGGAAGACGCCGCGCGAGCCATCGCGAAAATGCTCGCGAACGACAAACTCACGCTTGATCAAAAAATGTATGTGCGCGCCGCGAAAGTCGCGTTTTTCAAAGAACAGAAAAAACAACCCGAGATGATCGCCGCGCTGCGCGAAACGGTCGCCGCATCGCCGGCGCACGACTTGGCGCAAGGCGCGCAAGGGTATTTGGACTTTTTGGAAAAACCGGTCACGCTGCCCGACGGAAAATGGAACAACCCGTGTTGCCGCAATCCCGGCATTTGGCTTGTTGACGTATCCGATACGGTGAAAACGCCGGGCCGTTATCAAGTCGTCATGGAGCATTTGAACGGAAGCGACCGGCAGCGGGTTTCGAACGTCGCGCTCGTCGCCGGCGACAAAGTTTTGGCGGCGAAAAAAACGGACGAACGCGTCGGCCCCGACAACAAACGCCTCGCGTGGGAATTTGACGTACCGGAAGTGCCGGACGGCAAAATCGACGTGCGCCTCGGCGTGACGTGCGAAGGCTGGTGGTGGCATTCCGAAGGCCGCGTAAGCGTACAAAAATGTCCGCCGGCAAAGTAGAATACGCCCGGCGGCTGAAGCGATGCTTGCGGAACGAAATCCTCTGCGGAGAACAATATTCATGAAAAAAACACTGCTTTATTCATTTTTGCTGACGGCTGCCGCCGTCTTATCTCCGGATTGTATCCGCGCGGCGGATACGGCCGACTTTGCCTCCGGCATCGCCGAAGCAAAAAAAGAAAACCGCGACCTGCTTGTTTATTTCACCGGCAGCGACTGGTGCGCGCCGGCGGTGAAGTTCAAAGCCGGCATTCTTGATGTCGGCGACGTTCGCAAAAAACTCGAAAACGCCTTTGTTTTCACGGTAATCGATAATCGCGCCGATGCGACGCCGGAGGCGATTGATGCCGGGAAAATTAAAAACAAGGCGCTGAAATTTACGCCTTACAATTATCCGGAAATTATCCTCGTCGATCCCCAAGGGCGCGTTTACGCGCACATCGATTGCCGGTTCGACGCACCGAAAACGCCGGCGGCGTTCTTGGGAAAAATTGAAAACGCGCGTGCCGCAAAAGCGAAACGCGACGCGGCGTTTGCCGAAGCCGAAAAACTCTCCGGGCCCGAGAAGGCACTTGCGCTCGGGCGCGGGTTGGACGCGCTTACGCCTAAAATCGCCGGCGCTTACCAAGCCGAAATCGATGCGATGAAAAAAGCCGACCCGGAAGACAAGTCGGGCTATGTCGCCAAATACACCTTTAACTCAAACGCGCTCGTCGAGTTTGTGTTCAATTCGGTTACGATTAAAAAAACGCCGGACGAGGTCTTGCCGGCGCTCGCGAAATTGCTCGCGAACGACAAGCTCACGCACGACCAAAAGATGACAGTGCGTGCCGCGAAAGCCGCGTTTTACAGAGAACAAAATAAAACGCCGGAGATGCTCGCGGCGTTGCGCGAAGTTGTCGCCGCCGATCCCGCGCACGGCATCGGCAAGGGCGCGCAGGGGTATTTGGACTTTTTGGAAAA
>JAVBUU010000004.1:0-4370 GCA_031555005.1 Opitutales bacterium
GGCGAACGCCCATTGTTATCGAGGCGGCGATGAGCGCGGAGGTTTTGTTGTGGTGGATGAAGTCGAGGCGTTCGGCGGTGGCTTCGCCGCGTTCGCCGATGATGTCTTCGACTTGGCCGCCGATGAGTTTGCGCGAGCTTGCGGCGTCGCCTAAATCGCAGACGAGACCGGTCGCGACGACGGGGTCGGCTTTGTAGGCATCGGCGAGGAGCCAGAGTGCGTGCGTGAGCAGGGCGTCGCCGGCGAGGAGCGCGACGGCTTCGTCAAATTTTTTGTGGCAGGTGGGGTTGCCGCGCCGGAGGTCCGAGTTGTCCATGCACGGCAGGTCGTCGTGGATGAGGCTGTAAGTGTGGATGCATTCGAGCGCGACGGTTGCCGGAATCGGGTCGAGCGAGGAGGGGAAGAGCTCGTGCGCGGCGAGGCAGAGGACGGGGCGGAGGCGTTTGCCGCCGGCCGTGAGGCTGTAGCGCATGGCTTCGTGAATGATGCCGGGGCGCGTGGTTGCGGGCGGTAAAAGTTTGTCGATGCCGGTTTCGACGGCGGCGACGCATTGTTTCATGCGCGCGTTAAATTCCGGTGAGTCGTGTGTCATACGCGTTATTTTCAGGGGATTTTTTTTGGTTATTGTTCGCCGTCGCTGTTTTTCCGTTGCCGGAAAAAGGCGGAGGTTTTGCCGACATTGCAGATGCAAAGGCTGCCGGTGGCTTCGGCAAGGCGTTCGTCGTATTTCATGATCGTGCCGCGATCCGCGTTGTAGCGCACTTTTACGAGGTCTTCTTTTTTGAAAGCGAGTTCGAGCTCTTTAATCACTTCGGGCGTGATTCCTTGTTTACCGACTTGAAGGCGCGGTTGGAGCAATTGCGCGAGGCCGCGAAGTTTCTTTTTTTCGCTGCCGGTGAGCTCGGGAATGCCGGCTTTTTCTTCGAGGGTGTTTGTCATGATTCGCTTGAAGCTTTGCTTTGGTATGTCGGGGGCGTGCGCGGTCAATCTTATCGTGAAGGAATTTTTTGCCGGAAGATTTGCATCTTGGCGTTTGTCGGCAAGATGTCTCGCGAATGGATTCCATTGAAGTCGGGGTTATCAGCGACACGCACGGGCTTTTGCGGCCCGAGGCGGCGGCGGCGCTTGCCGGCGTTTCTTTGATTTTGCACGGCGGGGACGTGGGGGCGCGTGAAATCGTCGAGGCGCTTTCGCGTATCGCGCCGGTCATGTGCGTGCGCGGGAATTGCGATACCGACGAATACGGGTTGACGCTGCCGTTGACTGAAACGGTGTCGGTCGGGGGTATTCGAATTTTTATGCATCACGGGCACAACCGGCTTGAAATCGATCCGGAGCTTGCCGGCATGAATGTCGTTGTCAGCGGGCACACGCATGTGCCGCGGTTGAGCCGGGGGAACGGCGTGCTGTGGATGAATCCCGGCAGCGCCGGGCCGGAGCGTTTCAATTTGCCGGCGACACTGGGGCGTTTGTCTGTGCGGGACGGCGCGGTCGAGGCGCGGTTGCTTAATTTGCGGGACGGGTCGGAATTGTCGTTTCTTTCGTAACGCGATTCAGTCGAAAATATTCCAATTCGCGAGCGTCTCAAGGACTGCCCAAAGCGCGGCGCACGCGCCGATGATTTTCGCGAGGCGCAAAATTCTTCGCCAAAAGATTTCGCGTCGCGCGTCGGACGCCAGAAAATCCCGGCGAAAGATTTTCCGGTAAAGCCGTTCGCCCCACGGCGGCTCGATTTTGTCGGTGATGTCGGCGTGCCGGAACGTTGCCTCGCGGTAGGGCTTTTTCGTGAAGGGCGTTTTGTTGCGGCGCGCGGACATTTCCCCTCGGAGGTTAAAGCGAGGCTTGCAGTTGCAAGCGGATTCGGCGAGGTTTTGCGTAACTTCTTAACGCAGATTCACCGTGAAAAAGAACGTAAAAACCATCGGACGGGCCAAGGGAGAGCGGAAAATCGTATGCCTTACCGCATACGACGCGATTACGGCGCGCCTCGCGGACAAAGGCGGCGCGGATCTGATTCTTGTCGGCGATTCCGTCGGCAACACGCTGCTCGGATTCGAAAGCACGGTGCCGGTGACGCTCGCGGCGATTTTGCACCACACGGCCGCCGTGGCGCGCGCGCAACCGGAGGCATTGGTCGTTGCGGACGTGCCGTTCGGCGTCGCGCACGGGGATTGGCAACATGTTTTGGACGCGTGCGTCGCACTCATGCAGGCCGGTGCCGGTGCCGTGAAAATCGAGGGCGGCGCGGCGATGGCGCCGACAATTGCACGGCTCGTTGACGCCGGTATTCCGGTTTGCGGACACATCGGGTTGCAGCCGCAGCAGGTTTGCCGGCTCGGCGGCTACAAAAAATTCGGCGCGAAAGAGGTCGAATTTGAAACCGTGCGCGCCGATGCGCTCGCCGTGCAAAATGCCGGCGCTTTTGCGATTGTGGCGGAATTAATCACGCCGGAGCTTGCCAAAACGATTTCCGCCGAAACCGCTGTGCCGGTGATCGGCATCGGTTCCGGCAATGATTGCGACGGTCAAATCCTCGTGATTCACGATTTGCTCGGCTTCACCGAAAACCCGCCGGCGTTCGCGAAGCCTTACGCGCAACTCGGCGAACTCGCGGTGAAGGCTGTTGCGGATTGGGCGGCGGACGTTCGCGGTTAACACGAAAAACAGGTTAAAAAAATGAATTTTTGCATTCTCGGAGCCGGCGCATGGGGAACCGCCATGGCGGTCCACCTGAACCGTGCGGGCCACGCGGTGACACTCGTCCCGCGCCGGCTCGAACACGCCGCCGCGCTCGCGACGACGCGCGAAAACACGGAATATCTGCCGGGTTTCCGGCTTTCGCCGGACATCCAAATCGCGTCCGAAATCGCGCCGGCAATCATGGAAGCCGACGCCGTTTTTCTTGCCTGTCCGTCAAAAGGGCTGCGCGCCTTAGCCGAACGGCTTAAACCGGCGCTTGCCGGCGCGCGGCGCGCAAAAATTTTCATTTCGCTTTGCAAAGGGCTTGAACAGCAAACGCTGCTGCGCCCGGCCGAAGTGTTGGCGGAGGTCTTGCCGGACGTCGCGCACGGCGTTTTGTCCGGCCCCACGAATGCGGCGGAAGTCGCCCGAGGGTTGCCGGCGGCGGTCGTGTTTGCCGCCGATGTCGAAAACGAAACGGTGCTCGAAGTGCAGCACGCGCTCAGCGACAAAACATTTCGCGTTTACCGGTCGCAGGATGTCGCCGGTGTGGAGCTCGGCGGAATTTTGAAAAACATTTACGCCATCGGCGCCGGTATTTGCGACGGGCTGGAGCTCGGCTCGAACGCGAAGGCCTCGTATCTCACGCGCGCGCTCCACGAAACGGTGCTTGTCGGCACGGCTGCCGGCGGGCAGCGCGAAACCTTTTACGGACTGAGCGGGGTGGGCGACTTGATCGCGACGGCAAACGGCAGTTGGAGCCGCAACCGCACGCTTGGCGAAACGCTCGTTCGCACGCGCGAGAGCGCGAAAAATTTCCTCGATTCGCGCCGAACCGTGGCGGAAGGCTATTTTTCCGTGGAGAGTTTCCACCGCTTTTCCGAAAAAAACAACGTGCCCGCGCCGATTCTGGAAACGCTGTATCACTTTATGTTTTCCGGGAAAGACATTCGCGAATTAATGGAAATGCTCATGCAGCGCATGTTGCGTGCCGAACAGTAAATTTTCTCCGATGATTATTGCCGAAGCCGAAGTCAGTGTCCGCTACGCCGAAACCGATGCGATGGGCATCGCCTATCACGGCAATTACCTGCCGTGGTTCGAGGTCGCGCGCTGCGCGTTGCTTGCCAAACTCGGGCTGTCTTACCGCGAGCTCGACGACGCCGGTTTTTTTTTGCCGGTGCTCGAAGCGAATTTGCGTTACATCGCCTCGGCGCGGTTCGACGACAAATTGCGTATTGTCGCAAAAATGGCGGAGCGCCCGCGCGTTCGCATGAAAATCGACTACGAGGTCTATCACGGCGAAAAATTGCTCACCACCGGCCACACGGTTCACGCGTTCATGAACCGCGCCGGTCACGCGATGAAGCCGCCGGCGTTTGTTGCGGAAAAATTCGCGGAGGCATTCGCGTAAGAAACGCGGTTTGCCGGCCATCGTGTGCTCGGCATGCCGGTAAATGCAGCCGGTCAAATTTTTCTTTTCAAAAGCACGGAAATTTTTTTCCAAATCCCTTTTTTCAATTCTCCAAAACATCATGTCCGACACACAAAATCCCGCTCCCGAAACGCACGCCTTCCAAGCCGAAGTGCGTCAAGTGCTCGATATCGTCGTCCATTCGCTCTATAAAGACCGCGATATCTTCATCCGCGAACTCGTCTCGAACGCCTCCGACGCGCTCGAAAAACTCCGG
>JAVBUU010000103.1:0-2615 GCA_031555005.1 Opitutales bacterium
TTGTTGTAACGATTTTTCCTTTTGACCCCTCGCCCCTTCCCCCTTTGACCCTTGGCGCATGCAACGCATTCTCGTCGACGGCTTCAACCTCGCCTTTCGCGCCTTCCACGCGATGCCGGCACTCACGCGCGCCGACGGATTTCCGACCGGCGCAATTCGCGCATGGGTAAACATTCTTTGGAAATTGCAGGATGCGATGCCGGGCGCCGGCGTTGTGGTTTTTTTCGATAAAGACGGTTCGCACCGGCATTTGTCATTGCATTCCGGATACAAAGCAACGCGTTCCGAAACGCCGCCGGATTTGAAAAAACAATTCCCGGAACTGAAAAAAATTTCAGCCCTGCTCGGCTTCCGCGTTATCGAGCAATCCGGCATCGAAGCTGACGAGTTGATCGCGTCCGCCGCGGAAAAGTTTTCCGCCGGCGGTGACGAGGTTTGGATCGCGAGCGCGGACAAAGATTTCGCCCAATGCGTGACCGCCCGCGTGCGGCTGCTCGTGCCGCCGGCGCCGAACGACAAAGAAAATAAAGGCGGCTGGGTGAAGCTCGATGCCGGCGGCGTGCGCGAAAAATTCGGTGTTCCGCCGGCGCAAATCGTCGATTACCTCGCGCTCATCGGCGACACGGTGGACAATATTCCCGGCATCCCCGGCGTCGGCCCGAAAACGGCGGCCGCATGGCTCGCGAAACACGGCGATATCGACGGCATTTTGAAAAACGCCGGCGCGTTGGAGCCGGTGCGCTTCCGTGAAGTTGTTCCCGGCGCGAAAGCGTTGTTGGATTTAAACCGCGAGTTGGTGCGGTTTAAGACGGATTTTACCGGCGATTGGGAAAGTGAAATGCCGGCGGATTTCCCGGCCGCGCGCGAATTTTTCGTTTCGATGAACATGGGCGCAGCCGTCAAAGAAATCGACAAACGTGCCGGGAACGTCGCGCCGGAAAAACCGCCGGCCCCGAAAAATTCGGCGCAAACGCAGTTGGAATTATTCTGACATTTCGGTTTTAACCGCAAAGAACGCAGGGATCGCAGAGATTTTATTTTTGTTCGGATATATTTTGTAATTAAAATTCAATTACGTCCGACGGCTTTGGCGCACCGGCAAAGCACTTTCTGCGATCCGTGCGTTCTTTGCGGTAAAAACCGCCCGGCGAAAAAACTCCCCGGTTTTCCCGAAAACAAAAAACCCGCCGGCATTAACGCGGCGGGCTTTTGTAAAAAATTTTCGGAAAAATTATTCCCCGTCACTGCCGATGGCTTCGACCGGGCAACCTTCGAGCGCCTCGGTGCACTTTGCTTCATCTTCCGGCGTAGTCGGTTGTTTGATCACATAAGAGTAGCCGCCGTCATCGTTGCGACCGAAAAAGTCGGGGGCTGTTTCGCGGCAAAGATCGCAGTCAATGCACTGAGAATCGACATAGAACTTTCCGGCGGCGTTTTCGGGCCATTTGTCTTTGAGGTCTGCCATAGTGGCTCGAATGAGAGCGAATGTCCCGAATCTGTCAAGAAGCGTTCCGGCGCGCGGCCTGCTTTTTGTCTTCATTCCGGCGCAAAGTTCTCTTTTCTGCAGGCATGTCTTTTTCGGAAAAAAATCCTGCCGGCGATCAAGGCCGTTACGCCGGGCGCGGCGTTTCGGCGAGCAAGAACGAGGTCCACGCCGTCGTGGACAAGCTCGACCGGGGCGCGTTTCCGGGCGCATTTTGCAAGATGACGGACGACTTTCTCACCGGCAATCCCGCGCTCTGCAACGTCACGCACAGCGACGGCTCCGGCACCAAGTCGCTGCTTGCTTACCTTTGGTGGCGCGAGACCGGCGACGCCTCCGTGTTTCGCGGAATCGCGCAAGACAGCGTCGTGATGAACATCGACGATTTGCTGTGCGTCGGCGTCACGAGCCGCATTTTGCTGTCGAGCACGGTGAACCGCAATGCGCGCAATATTCCCGGCGCGGTGCTCGCGGAACTGATTTCCGGCACCGAAGAATTTTTGCAAAAGCTGCGCGACTTCGGCGTGGACATTCGCTCCGGCGGCGGTGAAACGGCGGACGTCGGCGATCTCACGCAAACGCTCACGGTCGATTCGTGCGCGACGGCGATTATCGCGAAAAAAGACGTCGTCGATGCCTCGCGCATCCGGCCGGGCTTGGCGATTGTCGGGTTGGCATCGGGCGGAACTTGTGCCTACGAAACCGAGGAAAATTCAGGCATCGCATCGAACGGACTCACGAGCGCGCGCCATGAATTGCTCTGCCGGCATTACGCGGAAATGTATCCGGAAACTTATGACAAAAACACGCCGGCGGATTTGGTTTACTGCGGGCCGTATCGTCTGAACGACGCGTTGCCGGAATCGAGATTAACCGTCGGCAAGGCGCTCCTGAGCCCGACGCGCACTTACGCGCCGTTCGTGTTGCGGTTGCTGCGCGAACTCGGCGTCGGGCGCGTTCCGGGGCTGATTCATTGTTCCGGCGGCGCGCAAACGAAGTGCCTGCGTTTCGGAAATAACGTGCATTTTATCAAAGACAATTTGCCGGCGACGCCCGCCATTTTTAAGGCGATTCAAAAAGCCTCCGGCACCGATGCGCACGAGATGCACAAGGTTTACAACATGGGCAGCCG
>JAVBUU010000086.1:0-5139 GCA_031555005.1 Opitutales bacterium
AAACGCACCACCGAATCGTTTGAAAAAAGCGCAAAGATTTTCGGCCAACGGCGCTCCGGCGGCGTTGCCTCGCGCCTCGAAACCGCACGCGCCGAAGCCGCGCGCGCGCAAGCCGCCGCCTCCATCCCCGACACCGAACGCGCCATCGCGCAAAAAGAAAATCAGATCGCGATCCTGCTCGGCAAAGCCCCGAAAAAAATCGAACGCACCGCGCTTTTCAGCGACACCCTCGTCCCGCCGGAAGTCCCCGCCGGCTTACCGGCGACGCTCCTCGCCCGCCGCCCCGACTTGCGCGCGTCCGAACAAAACCTCCGCGCCGCAAACGCCGACATCGGCGCAAGCATCGCCGAGTATTTCCCGAAAATCGGACTGTCCGCCTTCCTCGGCCGCGTAAGCCCGGAAGTCTCCTCGTTCTCCTCCGGCGCCGGCAACGCCTGGTCGGTCGCCGGCAGCGCGACAATGCCGATCTTCGAAGCCGGCCGCATCACCGCGCAAGTCCGCGGCGCCCGCGCCCGCTGGGACGAAGCCGTCGCGCAATACGACAGTGACATTTTAAACGCGCTGCGCGACGTTTCGGACTCGTTAATCGCCCGCGAAAAATACGCCGCGATTCGCATCGAATCGGAAAAAGCCGTCATCGCGCTGACCGACGCCGTGAAAGTTTCCACCGAGCGTTACACCTCCGGCAAAGCGAGCTACTACGAAGTGCTCGAAGCGCAACAGGAGCTGTTCCCGGCGGAAAACGATTTGGCGCGCGTCCGCCTGAACCAACTGCTCAGCGTCGTGGATCTTTACCGCGCGCTCGGCGGCGGCTGGCAACCGAAGCCGGCGGAAGAAAAAACCGGGGACGCCGACCGCTGAGTCGGCCCCGGCGACCCGAATGATAAAAAATCGGTTTCGCCGAAGACGGTGAAAAAAACGTGCGCGCCGCACGCCCCGTTAACCGTCTTCACGACGGTTTCGTTTTTTTGCGCCCCGGGTAGTCGGAGCCGATTAAAGCTTTCCGGGAGTTGATGTGATGCCGGCGAGCGCTTCGGCTTCTTGCATCAGGGCGTCACTCGGAAACCACGATTTCACGAGAAAACCTTCTTCTTCGAGACATTTCGTTTCCGCCCAAACGCCGGTGCCGGTTTCCGCCGGCGATAAAACCGCGTCGAAATATTTCCGCACGCGCTCCGTCGCACGGTGATCAACGGCGTGCCCGGTTCCGGCAACGCTCAACCGGCAAACACGGCGTTTTGCGCGCCGCGCCGAAAGGAAAGCCTCGCGCACGGCTTCGTAACGCTCGTCCTTCGTGCCGCAGACAAAAATTCCGGGTGGGTCGGATTGCGCGTTTCTTATCGACGGCGCTTCGTCAAACCATCCGAAGCCGTAAGCGCACCAAACCGAAATTTTTTCCGGAAACGCGTAAACGAACCGATGCGTAAAATGCGCGCCGCCGGACCATCCGAAAATCGCAATCGGAAGCTCGCGCCCGACAATTTTCCCGATGCCTTCAAGGAGCAATTCCCCGGATCCGCCGGAAACGTAATAATAGCCGCGTCTCGTCTTTTCGCTCAGGTCGTCTTCCTCGGAGGCAAAACACAAGGCAATCATGGCAAGATTGTGCTTTTCCGCAAAATCGCGCCAACCGGCATCGCGTAAAAGATATTCGCCGTCACGATTGAATCCCGGGCAAAGCACAAGCGCGCCACGGCAATTTTTCGGCGGCTCCCGAAATTTCAAATCCGCGCGCGTCATGCCGGGAGCCGGTGTCATTTTCAGCGTCTGAATCTCCGGGATGCCGGCGGTATGCGCGCATGAAACCGCACCGAAAAATAAAAATGCCGGCAACAGGTATCGAAAAAACGGATACAAAAAATTCATGTTAAGCAATCATCTCCCGGCGTTATCGAGAATTCGCTCAGCCCAATCCGAAATGAAGTCGCCGTTGCCGGGTACAATTTCGCATCGCGCACCCGTGCCGCCCCATGCGAACTGCTTTTCGGAATGGGAAAATTCGCCGAAATACACCGTGGTTCGTTTTAGAACTTCTTTCGTAAACACGTCCGCCGGCGTCGTAATTTTCGGCGAAAACAAAATCACGCGCCGGGCTTCGCGCGAAAACCGAATCATCGTTTCCGGCGGAACGTTTCCAAGGAAAACGACCGTTTTGCCGGCACCGCCGGCGGATTGCCGCGCATTTTCCGAAACCCGCCATTCGGCAACGGGGCTTTTTTCGTTTTCGAACCAAACCGTCCGAAACCGCCTCGGGCTTTCCTTGGCATCCGCGCCGGCGACAATCACGACTTCCGGCACGCCCGAACCGAGGCGAACGCACGCGCCGGAACCGGTCGCAAAGATTTTAGATTTGCCGGAAAAAACAAAAATCATACCGGCAAAAATAATAACGGGAATCGCGTAACAAAGGGAAAGGCCTCGCAACCCCGGCCAATCGCGATTCGCCGCGCACCGGCAAACGGCATACCAACAAGCGGACGCCGGCAAAATCCAAAGCACAAATTCTTCCGTGACCGTTGAAAACATCGCCGCCGTCCCGAACGCGACCAAGACGCCCGCAGCCGCCGGCGAAGCACGAAACGCCAACCGCAGCGCGAGCGCCCAAAGCATCAAATACAGCGCGCCGGCCCCCCACCCCGATTCCGTCAAAAAGGTGAAATGCCCGTTCACCAACGTCCGGTATTCTTCGTCGGCATCGCCGGCCTGATACCAAGTCATGAACGCCTTGCCGGAATTCCCGACTCCCCAACCGCCCGGCGCATCGGCAATCATCGAGGGCACATGCTTCCAGATGAGAAGCCTATTCCCGATCGAAGCGTCTTGCGCGCCGTATTCCGGCGAAAACCGTTGCGTTTGCGGCAGAAAAAAAGCGGCGAAGAAAAGGGCAAAAAAAACGACGGCAACACCGGTGATGCGCGGCGCGGACATTCTTATCCGCGGGTTGCTAGTTGCTTCGCAAATCGCGTCCGAATCCTTTCGGCCGGCAAAATTCTTTTTCAGGACGACAAGCAAACCGCCCGAACCCGCCGACCGATTCACGAGTTTTGGCGAGAATACCTGCAAAATCTGCGCCGCGCATAACGCCCCTAACCCCGCAACCGCCGCAACCGCGCCGCCGCGCGAGCCGGTAAGCAACAAGCAATAACCGAGCGCGCCGGAAACCGCCAACGCCGACCACCACGCAAACGAAATTAAGAAGGAAGGTTTAAGATTTAAGAACCTTTTGCCCCGGAAAACGAACCGCGCAATCGCCGGCAACGCCCATGCCGCGACAATCAGCATCGCAATCAAGGCCGCCGTTTTGTTCGGGTTTTCAAAGCCCCAATCCAAGCGCATTTTTAACGGCACGCCACCGGCAAAAAATAAAAACGTCACGGGCTGACTCTCCTTCCGAAAACAGACGTGCTTGAACCGGGGGCAGCCTTTTTTGCGTCCGTGTCCCGCCGGTTTTCGACTTCCGGCGTTTCGGTTTTGACGCCGGCGGCCGGTTTATTTCCCGACTCACTCCCGCCGGAGGAAAGCACCGTGGCGCGCCGCGCCGGTTGCGTGGCCGAGGACGACGGGTCATCCGCCGGCGAGATCGGTTTTTCCATCTCCCAGGCTTGCGCGATCAACGGCGTCGGCAACGGCACGCGCAACGCCGGCGGAACAAACGACGCGTTTTCCCGCGTTTCCTTATTTTGATTCAGCCAATCGCCCCAAAAAAACGGATTGTCCATCTCGTCCCGCAACACCTCTTCGCGTAAAATTTCGTTTCGCGGCAGCAACCGCGCATACTCCAAAACAAGCACGCCGAGTTGCCGCGATTGCCGGTGATCCGTGTGCCCCAACCCCGGCACGGCTTTGTAAATTATCCGATAGCCCAACCGCCGGCATTCCCTGAAAAATTTTTGCGAACGCGCGTAGCCGGACTCCTGTTCGCCGGTCGTCAGACACCATAACACCTTCGCCGCCGCCGGCGTCGGTTTCGCAAACGAACTCGGGATGTGCAAATACGCCGCCCGGAAATATTCCGGCCTTTTCAAAACCAACCGACCGGCAAACTGCGCCGACCCCGAAAGCCCCCAAATTAAAAAATCCTTCGGCTCAAATCCCCGGTCCGACGCCAGTCGCCGGATTCCGTTTTCCCACGCCGCCGCCAGCCGTTCCATCCGATAATCGATATCGCCGGCGACTTCCGGCGTCAGCTCGTCCCAGTTTTTCCCGGGATCCCACACCGATTTTATTGCCCAGCAAATCACGATAAGCCGGTTGCAATCGGCATAGCGCAACATGTCCGCCATGTCGCCCTGCGCCTCGTTATTCATCAATGCCCGGCGAACGTCGTCCACGTAATTCGCAAGCAGCGACAGGCATAAAACGCCCTGCGCCTCTTTCGCCGTTTTGACGCCTGCCGGCAATTTTGCGAACAAGGTAAACTTCGGATAATCCGGCAAATGCGTCGTACAGATAATTTCCTTTAACACCGGTGCCGGCGCCGCCGAACGAGCTCCGCTGAATGCCGAACACAAATATTTTTCCGGAAATGAATATTCCGAAAAAGCGTCCGGTCCCGACGGATTTTTTGCGCCCGGTGCCGGAAGCGCAAACGCCGTCGCGTCCCGTTCGTCGCCGAACACAATCACCGCCGTCGCCCAATAAATCGGCTTCGGCAGACCTCTTGGTTTTTTCGCATCCGTTGTCGTCGGGATGTTAAAGCGCACCTTGATCGGCCGCCCTTTCGAAAAACGAAACGGCAATTCCGTCTCCGTCACGCTGCCTTTATACCGATAACGATTCGGACTCACCGGCCCGCCGATTTGTTTTTTCCCCGCGTCGAAGAAATAAACTTTCGCGAACGATTTTCCGACCGCCATGTCTTCGCCCACGCATAAGCGCACCTCGACGCACGGCGCAAAATTCGCGCCGGCGCTTACTTCCGCCTGCGGTTGTTTCAACAAAACACGCGCATTCTCAATTTCGAAAAAACGCGCCGAAGCAAATGCGAATCCAAAAACGAAGAACGAAAAACCAAGAATTAATTTACGCAAAAATGCGCGCGTAATTTTAATGTAATGCAACCGTTCCGGTTGCATTCCGAAAAGACAAAACCTGCGTTTATTCGCATTCATCTGCGGTTGAACGCATCCTTCCCTTTTT
>JAVBUU010000176.1:0-4911 GCA_031555005.1 Opitutales bacterium
GACGTCACGGGGCTTGTAATTTACTTTGCGGGGGCGTCGCTGCTTTTGCTGCACCGGATATA
The DNA here is from genome assembly GCA_031555005.1 of Opitutales bacterium. GTDB lineage: Bacteria > Verrucomicrobiota > Verrucomicrobiia > Opitutales > UBA953 > CALNBE01. The sequence goes on from JAVBUU010000176.1 coordinate 63, forward strand.
AAAAAACGCCGGCGTTAATGCCGGCGTTTTTTTGAAATCGCTCCGGATTTTTAACCGGCAATTTCGTCGATCATCACGATATGCGGCTCGAACGTGACTTCGAGGCGATACGGTTGACCGGGGCGCATCACGAGCGCGCGATCGCGCTTGAGCGTTTGGTAATAGTGAACTTTTCCGTAGTAGCTGCGGTGTTCCGGATCTTCGGAGACCACTTCGGTTTCGCCCCACGCGGCCTGGAAGTCGTCTTTAATCACGGCGCACCGCAGGCTTTCCGCGCCCAGCGTGAGCGAATTGCCGAGACGATACCGATGGTGCGGCGCCGCGATCGGCATGACGTAACGGAGCTTCGTCAATTCCACCTGCTGTTTCACCTGGAAAAGGAATTTTCCGGTGATTTTGCCGCCGGAGAACTCCCACTCCACTTTGCACGAGCCGATGCCGGGAACGATTTTTTCCTCGCTCGTGATGAGTTCCGGCTGGTCAAAGCGGAAGTAAAAACAGTTTTTCAACCCGAGACCGGTCGTGATGTTTTTACCGTAGAAAGACGGAATGAACGTGTGTTCGCCGATGGTGAGCTCCGGCAAAAATACCGGCAGGTAACGGTTTGCCGGCCAGTCGAAAATGCCCGGCATGTGCGGGAACGCCAACGAATCCGAGGTTTTGTTCGTGCCGCCGGAAACGACCGGAATTTGCACGTGCAAGCCGGTGTTCGGGTCTTGGTAAATGCAAAGGCCTTGCTCCTTGCGGTTGCCCTTGTCGAAAAGCACATACCGGCAAGTCGGGCGTTGCGGGACAAGCGGACGGCCTTCGAGCGAGCCGCCGATGGTTTTCGCGAGGCGCGCCCACTGGCACAGGTAACGCGCGGCATCGAAGTTCGCCATGCGTGTCGTGTGGTGCGGAATCGTGTCGCGCTCGGCATCGCGAATGACGAGGAAGCCGTGCTCCTGGTCGAGATAGGTGACAAAGAAAAACTGGAAAAGCCGGCGGACGAGATCCTTGTATTGCGGCAGCTTGTCGTCGGTGATCCAGTTGTCGCGCATCGCTTGCAACACGAGGCTGATTCCGTGCATTTGACCGTAAGCGCCGATGCCGCGGCCGTAGCACCAGCCGAGTCCGTCCTGACGGACGATGTCCGGCAAAAGCTTCAAATATTTTTCGGCATACGTGCGAAGGCTCGGCAATTTGCGTTCGCGCAAATGGATGTTGGAGTGGAGTTGCAGCGACGAGCGGATGAACACGAACTGCATGATGCCGTAAAGATCGTAAGCGCCGCCGAACGCGTCGGGACGCTCCGCAGACTTCGCGCAATCGTCGCAAAACTCGCCGGCGGAATTTGCCTTGATGCGCTCGATAAAGCGCTCAATGAGGCTGCCGGTTTCGTCTTTTTTCGAAAGCCCCATCGAGAAGCGCGTGACTGCTTTGGCGATGTTGAAGGCTTGGTAATGATTGTCGTAATCGCTCCGGTGCAACAGACGCTTGTCAAGCAGCGTGCGCGTTTCCTCCGTCAAGCGCTCCCAAACGATATTGCGCTCTTTCGAAGGCCCGAAGGCCAGCAGGCCGAGCGCCGAATACGCAAGCCCGTTTTCGGACTCGGTGTCTTGCGCGATCTGCGACGTAATGCAGCGCGAGACGAGATCGACGATGTCGATGCGGTTAATAAGCGTGTCGCCGGTGGCGCGGTAGTATTCGCCGAGAGCGAGGGCCGCGTGGCCGGTTTCGTCCGAACGGCCGGGTTCTCCGGCAACCGGAGTAATCGTACCGTCAGCGTTAATGGAGTCGAGGTTGTGGCCAAGGATGGAACGAGCCATATCCAGGCACTGTGCTGCGAAATTCTGCATACTCTAAGAGGGCGTTGTTGATGTTTGCGGCGCGTGCGGGTGTCAACTGCGAATCAAACGAATAAAGTCCGCATTTGTTTTTGTTTTGGAAAGTCGCTCCGTCATGGCTTCGGCGACATCCTCGATTTTACCGCCGACCATTGCGCGGCGCAGGAAAGAAACGGCATCGAGCACTTCCGGTTTCAAGATCAGCTCTTCTTTGCGCGTGCCGGAGGCGGCGAGGTTGAACGCGGGCCAAATGCGCAATTCCGCGACTTTGCGGTCAAGCACCATCTCCATATTGCCCGTGCCTTTGAATTCCTCGAAAATCAAATCGTCCATCCGGCTGCCGGTTTGCACAAGCGCCGAAGCAACAATCGTGAGGTTGCCGCCCTCTTCGGTATTGCGCGCCGAGGAAAAAATCTGGCGCGGTTTTTCGAGCGCGCGCGAATCAAGACCGCCGGTCATTGTTTTGCCGGAACCGGTTTTGGCGTTGTTGTAAGCACGCGTCAAACGCGTCAGCGAGTCGATGAGGAGGACGACTTCCTTGCCGGCCTCGACAAGCCGCCGGGCGCGCTCGATGCAAGCCTCGGCGATGCGCACATGGCTTTGCACATCCTCGTCGTTCGAAGATGCGTAAAGCTCGGCGTTCGGCAAATCGCGCCGGAAATCAGTGACTTCCTCCGGCCGTTCGTCCACAAGCAAAATCATGACCTTGCACTCGGGGTGATTTTCAAAAACGCCTTGCGCGATATCTTTCAAAAGCGTGGTCTTGCCGGTGCGCGGCGGCGCGACGATTACGCCGCGCGTGCCTTTGCCGATCGGGCAAAACAAATCAATGACGCGGCACGTCAGGCGGCCGTCCTTGGTTTCAAGTTTTAATTGTTTGTCCGGCGCGATGCTCGTGAGTTGCTGAAACGCAGGCCGGCGCAATCGCATTTCCGGCGGGAGGCCGTCGATGCTGTCGATGCTTCGAACTTTCGGATTCGGAAAACGCGCGTCGTGCAACGCCTGCGCGACGACGTAACTGCCGCGTTTGATTTTAAAACGTTTCGCCAAATCGCGTGAAAGGAAGGGGTCGGTCAGTCGCGCCTTGCCGCCGCGGTTTGCCGGCACGAGCGCGCCGTTTTCGCGGTTGTCCGGCTCGAAGATGCCTTCAACCGTGACGGTGTTGTTTTGAACCGGCGCGGGTATATTTCTCGCCGGCGCGGCAGCGGGCGGCGTCGTTTCCGGCGATTGAAGCGCCGAAACCGGGCGCAAATTTTCCTGAGATTCGCTCATGCGGGTAAAAACATTTTTTGAGAAATTCCGGCGAACAAAACATCTGCCGCCGAAAAAGGCATTGCCGGGAAAAATCCGGCGAAAGAGAAAAGCGTTTCAGACCCTCAAAGCGCAGCCGAAATCCGGCGCGCAAAAAATTAAACGGGACACAAATACGCAATTAACGGAGTAGACCGGTAAGGATGCCGGCCGGGCAGGCAAGCAGAAAAATCACCGGCAATCCTTGTTGTTTCCAAGGAGTGCAAGCTCCGGCACAATTTTCCGAAAACACCGGGCTCGAGTTCGCGCGGCGCGCCTTACGAATCCAAGCGCACCGTCAACGACCGTCCGTGGGCATCAAGACGCTCCATCGCGGCAAAGGCCGCAACGACGCCGGCGGCTTTTTTCAAGCTCGCCGCATTGTATTCCACGAGGCTTGTGCGCCGCATGAAATCAGAAACTTGAAGCCCGCTGAAAAACCGCCCCGTTCGACCGGTCGGCAAGGTGTGACTCGGTCCGGCCGTAAAGTCGCCCAGCACCGTCGGCGTGTGGTGTCCGAACAACATCGCGCCGGCGGTCGTAATGCTTTTGGCGAGCTTCGGAATTTCCTTGGACGCGACCTGCAATTCGAGGTGCTCCGGCGCCACGAAATTCGCGACTTCGACGGCTTGCTGCATTCCGGGAACGACCGCGGCGCAAAACCCGTTTGCCAAAACGGCGCGGATTTTTGCGGCGTGCGAGAGCGAGGCCAACTGTACTTCCATCGCCAGCTCAACCGCGGTCAGTAATTTTTCGGACGTCGTGACAAAATAAATTTTTTCTTTGCCGGTGCCGTGCTCGGCTTGCGCCAGCAAATCGGCGGCGACCCAATCGGCATTCGCAGTGTTGTCGGCAATCACCATGACTTCGCTCGGGCCGGGCAGCAAATCCACGCCGACGGTGCCGAATACTTGTCGTTTGGCCTCGCAAACGTAGGCGTTGCCGGGGCCGAAAATTTTATCCGCCGCCGGAATCGTTTCGGTTCCGTAGGCCAGCGCCGCAATCGCTTGAACGCCGCCGATGGCGTAAACCTCGGTCACGCCGAGCAGACTCAACGCCCCGAGAATGGTGCCGGAAATTTGACCGCTCGGCATCGGCGGCGTGCAAACGACAATCTCCGGCACGCCGGCAAGCATGGCGGGAATCACGCTCATCAACACCGAGGACACGAGCGGCACTTGCCCGCCGGGGACATAAATCCCGCAACGGCGAATCGGGAAAAACGTTTCGCCGACGCGCGCGCCGTGCGGATTCTTGTCTTCCCAGGATTTCGGAACGGTTTTTTTGTGAAAATCGCGAATGCACTTCGCGGCTTCGTCAAACGCCTTGCGCATGTCCGCCGGCAATGCCTTGCCGGCTTTTGCCAACACGTCTGCCGGCACGCGCATTTGCTTCGCAGTCAACTTCGCGTGATCGAATTTCGCCGTTTGATAAAGCACGCCCAGATCGCCGCGCGCGCGAACATCCGCGATAATCTGCGCGACGGTTTGAACGACGTCCGGCTGCTGCGCCGCGCCGGCGCAAAATGCGGCGAGGCGTTGGTTAAATTCTTTGTGCTTGTAATCAAGACGGAGCATATAGGCAACGGGTTAAGGCATAGGGAACGCAAAAACGGAGTCCGGGATATCGCCGTTGACGACGATTTTCGTAAATTCCACGGTCGCTTCTTTTTTGCCGTCCTTGTTGAATTGAATATTCTTCTTGGGAAATTTGATTCCTTTTTCGACGATTTC
>JAVBUU010000182.1:0-7013 GCA_031555005.1 Opitutales bacterium
CGGGTTACGTGCCTGCAGTTGACACGGAATTAACGCTCTTCGGCGGCAATGTGTTTTTTGACAGCACGGAGGCGCAGGATGCCGCTGCGGCAAATATAACATCGAACTACGGCGGCAGTTTTGAGTGGCTTGAAGACGGGAGCGGGAACATCACGGGCATTAAGATTATGGCGATACCCGAGCCTTCGACGTATGCGTTATTGGGTGCCGGCGTGCTTGCCGGGTTGGCGTTGGTTCGCCGGCGCAAACGCGCGTAACCGGAATTCGAAGAAACCGCGTTTTCGCGTCCCCCGTTATTGCCGGGACGCGGGGTCGGGAAAGGAGCCGTTTTTCAACGCCTCTTGCGCGATGCCCCGAACCGGCGCCGAGAAATTTTCGTCGCCGGCGACGGCGTTCAGAAAATTTCCGGTCAGCGCTTTTACCGCCGGAAATTCTTCGGCGTTTGCGGTGAGTTGCCGAATGAGGTTTCTCCAAAGGTTTTTATTTTGCGGTTCGCTTTCCAGTCTTTGTTGCAGCGCGTAGAAGGTGTTTTGTGCGACGGCTTCGGCATCGCCGGCGTCTTCCGCCGTCAAAATCAATATGCGCGCGAGCAAAATCGCAGCGTCCTTTTTCGGCGCGTTACGCGCTTGCGCAAGCATTTGGTCGAAGAAGCCGCGCATCGATTTGGCGTGAACCGGGTCGTCTTTGCTGATGTTGAAATAAGCCCGGCTGATACCGCCGGCGATTTCCGGATTTTTCAGGCCGGTGTAGCACGCCGCCTGCAACACGATCTCGGCGGCGGCTTGTTTTTCCTTGGGGATGGATTTTCGGAAATTCTTGTCGGTTTTCCCTTCGGCAAGATCTCGTGCGACTTTCGGGTTAAGGCCGAGTTGCCGGAGTTGGCCGGCGACGAAAACCGTAAATGCGGCAGCTGTTTGGTTGCGCATGTCTTTTTCGGCCGCGGCCACGCCGCCGAAGATGTTTCCGACGGTATCGATCCAATTGACGAGTTCGCGATCCGAAAGGTTTTGAATAAAGTGTTCCGTGCAAAGTTGCACGGTGTCCGCGGCAAGAAGCGGATGCATTTTCCAGGCTTCGACGAGCGCGGCGGCAAGGCGTTTGCAGTCTGTTGCCTTGGTTTTGCCTTTGGCGTTCAGTGCCGCGTATTCACACATTAAGTCGAAGTTGAACGCGTTTTCGGCCAGCCCGGTTTCGCAGAGTGTGCGCGAAAGCACATCGGTTCGCCGGTTTGTTTTTTCCAGAAACCGGATTGTCCAAAGCGCGAGGCAGGAGCGGCGAGCCGCGTCGTAGTTCTTATAAAAATCATCGAAAAGGAAGACTTGCGAGGCACGTCCGCCCCATTGCATGAGGCGCTCGTCGGCAGTGCCGGTTTTGTCCCAGCCGGCAACGCCGTTGCCGATTTTCCAAGTGTGCGCCGTCGGGCGAAAAATCAGCGCGCAGTGGGCGGGCTGCCCGACCGGCAGCGCCGGAATTCCGTGCGAGATGCCGAACCAGGCGCCGAGGGTGGAGATTGCGCCGCAAACGCCGCCGTATTCGATTTGGAGTTGGAAGGTTTGCGGTTTGAAATCGTAATACGCCGCGCCTTTGTGGATGCTGATGCCGGCATAATTTTTCAGGCGGTAAGGGATGGCGTAGCCGCTGCCGCCGACGTTTTCGGGCGTGAAACCGGGCTTTTTTTCGGCGATGTATTTTTGGCACCATTCGGATTCCGAGATCGGTTTTTCGGCGGAAGCCACGAAACGAATTTCCCAGGGCGCAAGGGTCTCGAATTCATCGAAAAACTTTTTTTCGGCGACGCTGCGTTTCATGAATTCGTAGCGTTCGATTGATCTTGCGATACGGGCGTTGTCGGCGTTGCCGGGCGTTTCGAGCGCTTGGCCGAGGGCGACGCGAAGCCAAAGTCCGTCACGGGACTCGGGGTCTTTCTCCCAGATTTTCGCCCATGTTTTCAATGCGCCGGTCCCGCGTTCTTTTCTGACGTTCGGGTGGTTGACAAGGTAGGTTTCGAGATGCCCGGGGTTGGCGCGGAGCCAGACGGAAAAATCTTTGTTTTCCGGGGTATTGAAAAATTTCTCGAGTTTTTCGGGGTCGCAAATTTCGCCGAGTTGCCAAAACGCGATTGCGCGGCGGTAGGCCGCGTTGTTGTCGAGGTGGGGCAGGATGTTGTTTGCCGGAAGCTCGGCTGCGAAGGATAAGGTATTTTGAACGGTTGAGGTGTTTGCGCCGCGTGTCGCCGGCAGCGCGTCGAAATTATCCGTTGCACGGGCAAGTCCGTGCATGCCGGCAAGCAGCGCGAGCACGAACGAAAATTTTGCCGGAACGGATGCGAAAGGAGCAGTGAAGGGCTTCATGACGATGCGCGCGCAGGCTTATTCACCGTAAACCGTGATGCGGTTAAGGCGGAATATGCGCGGATTGCTTTGTTTGAGGCTGACGCGAACGTAACGGGCTTTGGCGGATTTTTCGCCGAGCTTAATTTTCCAATCATTGCCGGGTGTTTCGTCGCCGGCTTGAAAAACCTGCGTCCACGCGCTGCCGTCTTTGGAAATTTCCACGGTCAGCCCGGTGTTGCCGGCACCGGCCTTGCCCTTGGCGTTAACGATGTCGAGTGCCGTGATTTTCCGCGTGGCGCGCAAATCGAGCATGACCCACGGAAGTTGTTCCTTCTCGGTGATAAACACAGGGTTGAGCACGGGGCCGCGAACGAGGCAAAAATGATTTTCCGGTAAATCGCCGTAACCGGACGAACAAACGCGGACGAGGGCGTTGCCGGACACAACGTGCTTGCCGTGGGCGTCGTTTTGGGCGTTTGCCGGGCTGCCGGCGACGGCGCACGCGAAAAGCGCGAGAAAGAAAAAGATTTTCGGCATTTTATTTACGGGGGAGAATTTTGAAAAAGCGTTCCGGCAACAATAACTGTCTGATGTTGCCGGTAACGCAAAAACGCCCTGCCGACGCGAGGCATTTTTTATCGCGAAAGGGGACTATTTTGGAGCCGGTTCGGTAAAATCCGGCGCCACCAAGCAGTATTTGGTCACAAGCAGGTTTTGTTTTTCCAAGGTCTTGGTGCTGCTGCAGCGTTCGAGGTCATTCAGAATGACATAGCCCATGAAGGCAAAGAGCAGCCCGATGAAAAGGTATTGCACCCCAACCAGAATTTTCAGCGGGAACCGGCGCCCGGCAAGACGTTGAATCGTCGCGATCACCATATGCCCGCCGTCGAGCACGGGAATCGGCAGGATGTTCAAAATCGCGAGGTTGATGTTAATCACGATGGTGAACCAGATCACGCGCCGCAAATCGTCCGCGGCGGAATAGTAAACCTCGGCCATGCCGACGACGCCCATGAGGTGTTTGACTCCGATTTCGGATTTCGGATTGAGCAGTTTTCCGAGCGTGGAAAAAGTGTCTTCGAAAACTTTGCCGAGTTGCTCGACCGGGTTTTTGCGCACCAGCGGACGTTTTACGGCATTGCCGACGCCGATGGACGGGCGCATTTCCGGCGGTTCGACTTTTGCTTTGGGATTTTTGAGGGTGATCTTCTCGACCGAAGCTCCGTTGCTGACAAAGAATTCGGCGGAATCGCCGGCTTCGGCGACGGCCTCGGCGAGATCTTTCGGGGAATGGACGGCGACAATCGCTTTCGGAAGATTTACGCCGGTGATTATGCTGCCGACGCCGATTTTTTGACCGATTTCGGAGTCGACCGGTAAAAACGAAAATGCGGTCAATGCGGTGCGCGGCGCGGCGGGATCCTTGGTGCGGAGGTTTTCCGGTGCCGGGACGAAGTTGAGCGTTCGCGTTTTTCCGTTTTCCGTGAACAAGAGGGTTGCCGTTTCCACGCTGCGTTTGATCGGGACCGGCGTAAGGCGCACCGTGCGTTCCGCCGGCGGAATCGCGCCGGGATTTTCCGTGGTGAGCGCGATTTGTTTTCCGCTTTGAGCTTTGAGGAGTTCGGAAAGCTGCAACGTTGTGTAAACACGCTTACCGTCAACGGCGATTATCTTTTCACCCTGCGTAAGCCCGGCTTTGGCGGCCGGCGAATTTTTCATCGGCTGCGCGATAATCATGTCTTGCGCCGGTTCGATGTCGAGTTGTAGCCAGCCGGCGGTACTGCCGGGGTAGGGCGAACGGCGTTCCGGCGATGCAACGATTTCAAGCGTTTTGCCGGCGCGCGAGACGGTGAGAATGACGCGCGGTTTTCCGTTTTCGTCTTTCTCGGCACTGCCGGCGATTTGCGTGCGAACTTCGGTGAAGTCCGAAACACGGGAGCCGTTTACGGACAGAATGGTATCGCCGGGTTGCAGGCCGGCGGCGGCCGCCGGCGTAAGGGTTTTATTTTCGATATCGCTGTATTGCGCGACATAGCCGACTGTCGTGCCGGCATCGCCGGAAGGCATTTTTGCAATCCATAAAATACAAGCGAGCAGGAATGCGAAGATGATGTTGAAGACGACACCGGCAACGGCGACGATCATCTTGTCCGTATAGGAAATCGGCGGGAGTGCCTCCGAGTCGCCTTCATTTTTGCCCTCGATCGCCTCCATGTCGGCCATCTGCGGCAGCGCAACGTAGCCGCCGAGCGGAAGCAGCGAAATGCGATAATCGACGCCGTCTTTGCCTGTCCAACCAAAAAGGCGCGGGCCGAATCCGATCGAGAAGCGTTCAATTTTCAAACCGCGTTTGCGCGCGGCGAGAAAGTGTCCGAGCTCGTGGACGAAAATCGACCCGCCGAAGAACAGGACGATGAGGAAGATGCCGTAAAGGCTGCCGAAAAAAGATGCGATTTCGTTGAGGCTCATTGAGGAAATTAAGGATTAAGCGTTAAAGAGTAAGAAGGAAGATGCGTGTGAGATTCAAGAAACGCTCCGAACGGGCGGCTGTCGGCAGTTGATGTTTTTTCGGACTCATTTTCTTAAATCTTAATTCTTACTTCGTAATTCGGGAAAGTGACTCCGCAGCTTTCTCGCGCGCTTCGGCGTCGGCGGCGAGCAAGTCGTCCAAATCGACCGGTTCGCGCGGCGCGATGCCGGCGAGTGTTTTTTCGACAACGACCGGTATATCCAAAAACCGGATACGTTCTTTCAAAAACGCATCGACTGCGATTTCGTTGGCGGCGTTGAAAATTGCCGGCGCGATGCCGGCGGTCGCCGACGCTTCGCGCGCCAGACGCAAACAGGGGAAACGCACGAAGTCCGGCGGGCGGATGTCGAGCCGGATGACTTGCGAAAAATCAAGAGTCGGCACGGCGCCGGCGTCCCGGTCCGGATAAAAAATGCAGTGCTGAATCGGGAACGTCATCGACGGCGGCGAGAGCTGCGCGAGGATTGAGCCGTCGATAAATTGCACCATCGAGTGGATGATGCTTTGCGTGTGCACGACGATGTCGATGCGCTCTTGCGGGATGTCGAAAAGCCAGCGCGCTTCGATGAGCTCGAGGCCTTTGTTCGCCATCGTCGAAGAGTCGATCGTGACTTTCGGACCCATGCTCCAATTCGGATGTTTGAGCGCCTGCGCCGGTGTCACGTCGCGCATTTCTTCGAGCGTCGAGTCGCGGAACCGTCCGCCGGAAGCCGTCAAAATAATCCGGTCAACGTGTTTTGCCGGATCGCGGTGCAGACATTGGAAAATGGCGTTGTGCTCGCTGTCCATCGGCACAATCGGCACGCCGAGGCGCGCGGCTTCGGCCATGACGAATTTGCCGGCGAGCACGAGGATTTCCTTGCTCGCGAGCGCGAGCGTTTTCTTGGCGCGAATCGCCGCGAGCGCCGGGTGCAGCCCGAGCGTGCCGACAACCGCCATGACGACGATGTTTGCCGTGTCGAGCGTGGCGAGCCGGATGAGCCCCTCCGGGCCTTCGGAAATCACGGTGCCGGCGGGAAAAAGCCCGGATGCGCGCGCTGCGGCGGCGGCCTTGCGGTCAAAGAGCGCGACTTCCGGCACGTTAAATTCGCGCGCAATCGCGGCGAGTTCCTCAAAGCGCGAATTGGCGGCAATGCCGACGATGCGGATGCGCTCGCGATGTTTGCGGGCGATTTTGAGCGTGCTTTCGCCGATGGAGCCGGTGGCTCCGAGGAGAACGATATTTTTCTCGGCCATTGCGGGATGTCGTTTGTGCAAAAAGGAAGCGGGCAAGGGAAGGGCGTTTCCGGGAACATTCAACATTTATGGTATCTAAAAATAAAAATGAAATGTCGGCACGTGCCGGGACGCGACGGGCGACCCGGATCCGAAAAATGCAAAATCCGGCGCCGGCGGTAATTGGATTTTACCGGTAAAACTTCCTTATTACGGCGGGAATGCCGCTTACCGGCAAGGAACCGATTTCCGCCGGCAACGTCGCCGGGTCGCCTCTCGACAATCGGAGATTGTCGATCCCGGACGTTTTTTACCGCGTGTAAGTGTGCACGCTCTGCGCGGCGGACGGCAGATAATTTACGCCGAACCAACAGATCAGCAGAATTACGAAGGAAAACGCCAAAACACGCAGCGCGGCGCGGACGGCGTCGGGGTGCCGGCGGCGGATGTGGATATACGTCAAGTAGCCGAGCCACGTCAGCAGCGCCCAGGTTTCTTTCGGGTCCCAGGTCCAATAGTGGCCCCAGGCTTCTTTCGCCCAGAGTGCGCCGAAAAGCAGGCCGAGCGTTAAAAATCCGAAACCCAAATTTACGAGGCGGTCGGCCAAATCAAGCACGGCGTCGTCGGCCGGTGAAGTGCCGGCGGGCGTCGCCGGCGGTTCGTTTTTACCGGCGCGGCGCGTTTTCCAAAGTCCGCGTATCGCGATTGCCGAGACCGCCGCGAAAATCGCGTAGGCGAAAATGTAAACGAGGACGTGCGGCACGAACCAGACGCTTTGCAGCGCCGGCATGAGCGCTTTGGCGTGCGCTTCGGTTTTGACGAGGTTGACGGCGAGAAACAGCGCGCCCATGCCGAGGCTGTAATTGAGAAGCCACCGGTGTTTCAGCGCGGCGTAAATCGCGATGCCGATGAGCGGCGTGAAGAGGGAATACCAA
>JAVBUU010000067.1:0-4676 GCA_031555005.1 Opitutales bacterium
GAATTAAGCGGCACGTGGGTCGAAAACAAACAACACGGCCGGCAATTTAAAATCCAAACATTCCGCTCAAAACTGCCGGCGAGCGTTTACGGAATCCGCAAATATCTCGGCAGCGGACTCGTCCCCGGCGTCGGCAAAACTTACGCGGAAAAAATCGTCGCCAAATTCGGCGAAGAAACGCTCCGCATCATTTCCGAGCAGTCGGCGCGCTTGCGCGAAGTGCCCGGCATCGGCCCGCAGCGCGCCAAGGCTATTAAAAAAGCGTGGGACGACCAAAGCGCGCTCCGCGAGGTGATGGTGTTTTTGCAAACCTACGGCGTCACGACCGGCCAATGCGTCCGGCTCGTGAAAACCTACGGATTGCTCGCCCGGCAAATCCTCGAAACCGAGCCTTACAAAGTCGCCCGGGAAATCGACGGCATCGGTTTTCGCACGGCAGACCGCATCGCGAAAAATCTCGGATTGCCGACCGAGGGCGCGGCGCGGCTCGAAGCCGGCATCCTGTTCGCGCTCGGCGAACTCGAAGAAGACGGCCACACGGCGGTGCCGGAAAAAATGCTCGCCGAACGCGCAACGGAAATGCTCGCGGTGCCGGCGGAAAAAATTGCGGCGGCGCTTGAAAAACTTGTATCCGAAAAACAATTACAATCGCTCGACGTCGCCGGCGACCGTTGGCTGCAAACACCGGTGCAGGCGCGCGCCGAAGAAGAAATCGCCGCGTGCGTTTCGCGCGTGCTTTCGCACCCGAGCGCGCTGCCGGCGATCCACGTCGATCGCGCCGTGACGTGGGCGCAGGACAAAGCCGGTTTTGCGTTCGCGCCGGCGCAGGCAGAGGCGATTCGCGCCGCGCTTTCGAATAAATTTTCGATTCTCACCGGCGGCCCCGGCACGGGAAAAACCACAATTTTAAGCGCGCTCTGCGGCATTCTTTCCGCAAAAAAAACGCGCATCGTTTTGGCAGCGCCCACCGGCAGAGCCGCGCAACGCATGAGCGAAACGACGCGCCTGCACGCTTCGACGATTCACCGGCTTTTAAAATTCGACCCGGAGCGCGGGCGTTTTACGCACGATTCTTCCAACCCGATTGCGGCGGATTTTCTTGTTGTTGACGAAGCGAGCATGCTCGACAACCGGCTCGCCGCCGCGCTGTTGCGCGCCGTGCACGCGCACACGCACATTCTGCTCGTGGGCGACGTGAACCAGCTCCCGAGCGTCGGCGCCGGCAACGTGCTGCAAGATTTAATCGCGTCCGGCAAAATGCCGGTGACGACGTTGAGCGCGGTTTTCCGGCAAGGCCGCCGGAGCCAAATCGTGCTCACGGCGCACGACATTCTCGAAGGACGCGTGACGGCACCGGCGGCGGTAAAGTCCGTCGAAGAATTAAACCCGGACGCCGAGTTGCAATTTCTTGCCGCGCCGACGCCGGAGACTGCCGTGGCACAAGTTTCCGCGCTTTGCGCAAAATGGATCCCGCAAAAATTAAAATTTAATTCGTTAAACGACGTGCAGGTTTTAGTGCCGATGCACAAGGGCGTCGCCGGTATCCAAAATTTCAATACAAACCTGCAGCGCGCTTTGAAACACGCCGGCGGCGATGCCGCGCGCGGCATCCCGTCCGTTGCCGGCGGGCGTTTCGAAGAGGGCGACAAGGTAATTCAGTTGCGCAACAATTACGACAAAGGCGTGTGCAACGGCGACCTCGGGCGCGTGACGGCGGTAAATCCCGATGCCGGCACGCTTGCGGCGGATTTCGACGGCGCGCTTGTCGATTACGAACGCGGCGATTTGGGCGAGTTGAGTTTGGCTTACGCGATTTCGATCCACAAAAGCCAGGGCAGCGAATTTCCGGTCGTCGTCGTGCCGGTGCTGAAAAGCCATTTTGTGATGTTGCAGCGTAATTTGATTTACACGGCGATTACGCGCGGGCGCAAAAAAGTGATTCTTGTCGGCGATCCGGCGGCGTATGCGATGGCAGTGCGCAACACGGAGAGCAAGCGCCGGCTCACGGCGTTGCCGGTGCGATTGGCGGATTCGCCGACGGCTTGATGCGCTTGCCGGTTTTGCCGCTTGACCGCTGTTGCCTCCGGTAACAGCATCAACGGTTTCGGCGTATCCGCCCCCGCGCCCTACCCTTTTCGTGTTATTTCTTAACAAACCGTAAAAACAACAACCTATGCTGTCACCCATCCTAGCTGCCGCAACGGAAGCAGACGTGTCATTCATTGATAAACTGAAGGCACTCTTCTTCACCGCCACGCCGAAAATCGACCTGCATGTCGCCGACTACTCCATCATGGTGATTTATGTCGCGTTCGTGCTCGGCATCGGATTCGCGCTGAGCCGTTACATGAAAAATTCGTCGGACTTTTTGACCTCCGGCAGATCAATCCCGGCATGGGTCACCGGTTTGGCGTTTATTTCCGCGAACTTGGGCGCGCTTGAAGTCATCGGCATGGCGGCATCCGGCGCGAAATACGGCATGATCACCACGCACTTCTACTGGATCGGTGCCGTAGTCGCGATGGTGTTTCTGGCGATTTTCATGATGCCGTTCTACTACGGTTCGAAAGCGCGTTCGGCACCGGAATATTTGAAAATGCGTTTTGACGAAAAAACGCGCGGCTTGAACTCCGTTTCGTTCGCGGTGATGACCGTTCTCGGCTCCGGCATTTCGATGCACGCGCTGGCCGACTTGCTCAACGTGCTGCTCGGTTGGAGCTACGATTGGAGCTTGGTTATCTGCTCGGTCGTAGTGATGGCTTACATTTTCAAGGGCGGTTTAACTTCGGCGATTTATACCGAAGTGCTCCAATTCTTCCTCATCGTCTTCGGTTTCGCGCCGGTGGTTTACCTCGGACTGAAAGAAGTCGGCGGCTGGGAAGGCCTCACGGCAAAACTGCACGCGGTCGGAAGCTCCAGCCAAACCATGGGCTTGGCGGAAACGAATCTCGGCGAAAACGCTTGGACGAGCATTTGGAGCAACCTCGGCGACGCCGGTTCAAATTCAATGGGCATCAGCTGGATGGGACTCGTCTTCGGTCTCGGCTTCGTGCTTTCGTTCGGTTACTGGTGCACGAACTTCCTCGTCGTTCAACGCGCCATGGCAGCCAGTTCGATGCGCGCCGCGCGCAACACGCCGATTATCGCCGCGATTCCGAAAATGATTTTCCCGCTGCTCGTAATCGTGCCGGGACTTATCGCAATCGCGCTCGAAACACCCGACGCCAAATCCGATTATCAAATTTTGCGCAAGGAAGTCGTCGTCTCAACGGACGCTTGGGCCAAAACCGCCGATGCCGTTAAAGCCGCGCCGTCCAAAGAAGCCGCTGTGAAAATTGTCACGGCGATCAAAAACGATCACGGCAAATCGCAGCCGTTTAACGGCGTTTTGGTCGGCAACATCGCCGAAGATTTCCGCACCGGCAAAATGTCGTCGGATGCCGCGCTTGCCGGACTCAACAAAGCCGGTGACCGTGATTACAACAACGTCATCACCTCGTTGCTGAACCGCTACTGCCCCACCGGGCTGCTCGGACTTGCGCTCACGGCGCTGCTCGCGTCGTTCATGTCCGGCATGGCCGGCAACGTCACCGCGTTTAACACGGTTTGGACTTACGACATTTACCAAAGCTATTTTGCCCGCAACAAGAGCGATTCGCATTACATGTGGATGGGCCGCATTGCTACGATCGTCTGCATCATCCTGAGCATTGGATTTGCCTACGTCGCCAAGCAATTCGACAACATCATGGACTTGCTCCAACTCGTATTCGGCTTCGTCAATGCACCGATCTTCGCGGCGTTCCTCTTCGGCATGTTCTGGAAACGCTCCACCGGTCACGGCGCGTTTGCCGGCGTATTCCTGGGCACTTGCATTTCCGCGCTCTTCTACGGATTTACGACCGTCGGTGCGGAAGGCTCCTCGTGGTTCGTGGACAGCACAACCACCTTGGCGCCGTTCTCCAGCGCGATGGCGCAAAACTTCTGGCTCGCGATCTGCTCGTTCGGCTCGGCCGCCTCGGTAATCTTCCTGGTTTCCGTTTTCACAAAACGCACCAAGACCGACGAGGAACTCAAAGGGCTTGTTTACTCGCTCACGCCCAAAGTGCGTGAAGAAAACGAGCCGTGGTATGCCAAACCGGCAATCACCGGTGTTATTCTCCTGGCGGCTTGCGTCCTCATCAACCTCTGGTTCATGTAAAAACGACCGGCAATTTACCGCTTACGAAAACCTCAATACCTTAAAAAAATCATGGATATTCGTAATCCCATCGGACTGCTCTTCACCATCCTCGGCATCATTCTGATCGGCCTCGGCACGGTCGGCGATGCCGCCGCGCAAACGGCAAAAAACACGCCGGACCCCGTCAACATCAACCTCTGGTGGGGTATCGCCATGTTGGTCTTCGGACTGGCAATGTTCATTCCCGCGCAAATCGCCGCAAGGAAAACGCGAAATTGCGACGGCGAGTGCACGTGTTCATCTAAAAAATAACGCGCGCACAAAGCACATTTGACCTTTGTCAAATGAACAAAAAAACCGGCAACAAACATTGCCGGTTTTTTTAATTCGTCGCGCTGCCGGCGGTTATTTCCCGCCGAGTTGTTTGACGATTTCCGCCGTGAGTTTGTCCACGAGCGCTTCGACTTCCGGCGATGCCGCCGGGCCGGTGTCG
>JAVBUU010000154.1:0-13022 GCA_031555005.1 Opitutales bacterium
GACGGCATCGACGGCCGGCGCCGGCAGGAGTTCGAGGAATTGGCGCGTGTAGGGGCTGAACGTTTCGACGTAGCGGCGTTGGCCTTCGGCGTGGAGCGTGTCGAAGACGAGCGAGGATTTGCCGGCGCCGGAAAGTCCGGTGACGACGGTCAATTTGCCGGCGGGAATATCGAGGTCGAAGCCTTGGAGATTATTTTGGCGCGCGCCGCGAATGCGGATGAAATCGGTGTTCGAGCGCTTTTCGGCGTCGGGGGTAATTGTTTTTTTGCGCGGCATAAAATCGGGAAGCGCAATTTGCCCGGCAGGAAAAATAAATCAATCGCCGGCGGCAGACAAGACGCCGGCGTCTCCCGGATTTGCGGGACGGATCAGCAAATTAAATCTTTGAAATTCGCAAAATCCGCATCCAGACCGCCGGCAATGCCCTTGTTGATTACGGAAACGGCATCATGCGAGTGCAGCGATTCGAGGTGCGCGCAGGCGACTTGGAAATCCTTGATGCGCGAATCGGCGTCAAGTTGTTCAAAAACCAGTCGCGCGGCGTCTTCTACGAATTTCATGTAGGCACCGTTGAGTTCGGCGAACGCCTGCTCGTCTTCGCGCTTTACCATGACTTGTGTTTCGGTTTGCAGCGCTTTCCGGCAATGTGCCTGCAAATCTTCGATCGTGCATTGCGCGCCATCGGCGATTTCGACCAAAACGCGCGCTTTCGAGCGCTGCGAATGCGGCACTCCGAAAATGTTTCGCGCTTCACGGGCATGCTCGGAAAGTTCTCCGGAGCAGGGGCAGGCCGATGAATAAACGTAGTCGAAGCAAATGAATTTGCGGAAACGGTTTTGTCCGTCGATGCGCCCTTCGTAAGCGCATTGATAATATTGCCAGCCTTCGAGGTCGCTGCGGAGGCTTTTCCGGAGCATGGGGTAATTGAACGCAATTCGGAGGCGGGAGCGGTCGCCGCCGAGTTCTGTTTTGTAGGCGAGTAAAATTTCTTCCAACGATTCCGGGGTGAACACGCGGTCTTTGAAGGCGTAAAACCCGCGCATGATGCGCGACATATTAATGCCTTTGTGATCGGCGGCGAGTGATACGGTGCCGGTGACTGAGGTTTCAAGCGTGACCGGCGATCCGTCGCCGGTGCGGTAATTGAGCGGCAGGCGGAAGTTGGAAATGCCGACTTGGAGGATGGGGACGTTGGCGCCTTTGATTTGGGAGGCGTCTTTGTTTTGCATGTCGGGCAGGGAGTCACGGTAGGTTTGCGTGACCTTGAAATCGGTGTCGTAAATGCGCACCGGGGCGCGCTGCTGTATTCCGGAATTCATTTTGAACGCGGCGATTTATCGTCGGTGCGCGAATAAAGCCATTTCAAAATGCCGGTCTTACATTTTTGCCGGTTGGGCGGGGGCGTCGTTGCCGGCGGTGTTTTTTTGCGCGCGCGGCGCGTCCGGCCAGACGCCGGCGACGGTGCCGGTAATTTCCGGCGGAAACCAGTGCAGCGCGTTGACGCTTTTGCCGAGCGGCGTGCCGGCGCAGCGAATCGCGAGCATTTTGTAAAAGGGTTCGGCGGCGCGCGGGTCGCGGTTTTTCAGCCAGACGCCGGCGGTGGCGAGGATGAGGGCGGTGCGTTCGTCGTCGTTGGGCAAAAGGGCGGCGGCGTAGCTTGCCAGTTCTGCGGCGCGGTAGCGGTGGTCGCGGTCTTCTTTGGAAATCGTGCGCGAGGCGACGCGGGCGGCTTCGTCGGAGGAAACCGGCATTTCGACGCAGCGCGCCGGTTGCGGCACGGGGATTTCGAGCCAGCCGCGGTCGGCGGTCCAAATCGGGCCGACTTCGGCGGCGAACAGGGCGCGTCCGTTGTCGCGGACATTGGCGGCGGCGCGCCAAAAACCGGCGGCGCGCAGTTCGGCGCTCAGGGATTCGTTGTAGGCCTGTTGGACGTCGGCGACATATTGGTCGTAAACATCGAGCGCGGTTTGGGGGAAATACGGGCGGGCGTCCTGCCACCGGCGTTCGCGCATGAGTCGCTTGGCGAGAATGTGGCGGATGCGCGTGCCGTTTTCCGGTGTTTTTTCGGCGAGATCCGGCCAAGCCGCATCGACGTATTTTTGCAGTTCGCCGGTGGTCATGACGTATTCCGCGACATAAGCGGCATCGTCTTCAATTTCGCACCGGAGAAAACAATCGAGGGCTTCGGCGTAATTTTGCCGGGCGAGCGACAGCGCGCCGTGTTCCGCGACGATGCGCGAAGCGAGATCGACGCCGTTTTCGCTGACGGTTAATTGGCGTTCATAACGCCAGGGGGAGACCGGCGGGGCGTCAAAATCGGCGGCGGCGGATTGCGCCGCGATTTTTGCTTTCAGCGCATTTTTTTCGACGACTTCGGCGAGCAAATCGGCGGCTTCCTTGATACGCCCTTCGCGGATCAGCAAGCGCGCGGTGAGCCAGCCGGCGAGCGGGGCGGTTGCCGGGGTTGTTTGCAGTCGGCGGATGCAGGAGACAAATTCGTCCTGTCGGTAACTGAGCAAGGCGAGTCGCAGGGCTTCTTTCGAATCGGGCGTGCCGGCGGCATCCAGGGCGCGGCTCCAAGTGCGGGCGAGTTCTTGCGCGGGGCGGGCGTTTTCGCCGGAAGGAAGGATGTCCGAGAGGAGATGTGCCGTGACGAGCGGACGCAGGACAGGGGAGGCGGCGGCGGCTTGCAGTTCGTTTTCCGGCAGCGCCAAGACCTTGCGGACGATTTGACAAAGCGCGTCAATCCGTGCGTATGCGGCCTCGCTGCGCGGGGATCGGGCTTGGTATTGTTTGAGGTAAAGCGTTGCGGCTTTTTCGAGCGCGGTTGCGGATTCGAGTTCGTCGATTGATATTTCGGTTTCGCCGGCGGGAGGTGTTGCGTCGGGTTGGCCGGTTTTCGGCAAAATACCGGCGATTGCGTCGTCGTATCGAAAAAACGGTTTTTTGGTCAGCGCGTCATCGCCTTCGTCGAGCAAGCTGCCGGTGAAACCGGGAGGCGAAAAAAGTTCTTTGGCCGTCGCGCCGGCGGCGGTTAAAAGTGCCGCGGCGAAAACAAACAAAAGGACAGGGCACTTGCGGTGAATCATGCCGGACATTTGAAACGCAATTGCCGGCGAAGCAAATTTTTACGGCGCGAATCTTGCCGAACGCGGCGCGGGCGTTTTTTTGCGAACTACCGAAAGATGTCGCATCCCGGCATTTTTCGCTTGGCAGCATTTGCAAACAAGGTCATACACGCGCCTTCCTCTTATTTACTTTGTTCGGGCGGGTTCCCGCCGGAGCAAGACTCCATCTCATCTTCCCCTTCGCTTTTTCGCCCTTTTCCAATGATACGCGCATTTTCCCGAATCCGGCGATTGTTGTCGGCGCTTGCCGTTGTTCCCTTCGCCGTTTTGCCGGCTGTGTCGGCAGCGCAAACCAAGCCGCCGGCAAGTGCCCCGGCGGAGAAAAAACTTCCTATCCAAGTCGCGCTCGAAGACGCCGAGCAAAAATTTATCGACCGGAAATACGCGGAGGCGTCCAAGGCGTTTGAAAGCATTCAAAGCGACGCCGACCCGAAAAGTAAGCTGAATACGGCGTCGCAGCCGGAAAAGCTTCGTGCGTTTATTCAGCTGCGCCTCGCAAGCAGCTATTTTTATCAGTCAAGATGGCCGGACGCGGAAAAAGCGCTGCTGGACTTTTTGGACAAATACCCGAACGGCACCGAGGATTTGATGGACAGCACGGGGGCCGACAACTACCGCGGCAATGCGCAACTCACGCTTGCGGAGGTTTATGCCAAACAAAAGAAATGGCCTGAATCCCTCGCGTTGTTGGAACGGCTCAGCCGGGACGTTCTCGGGCTTCGCCCGGCGGACCGGACGCGCGCGTTAATTAATCTCACGCGCGTGTTGGAGTCGAAAAGTGCGAAGGCCGATGCCGCGAGCGTCAAGAAGACGGCGCAGGAAAACATTGAACGTTTGCTGCCGATGATTGCGGCAAAGAATTTCATGTTGCCGGAAGTGCGCGATGTCGGGAATCGCCTCATTGAAATTTACACGAAAATCGGCGACATAAAAAGCGCGCGTTCCCTTCAGGAAGAGATGGCGAATCGCGGACGCGGAACGCCGTTTGAAATCGTGAACGCCAATTTCCAACGCATCGAAATGGGCGACCAGCTTTTCCAGGATGCGGATCAGGAAGGCAATCCGGAGCGGCGTGACCAGCTTTACCGGCAAGCGCTTAACGCCTATCAGGAAACGCTCCGTCGGAGCAGCATCGAATTTCTTATCGATAAGGCTGTTGAAGAAAAACAAAAAGCCTTCGACGAAACAAAGGCAAAATACCCGAAGCCGAACGAGGCGCAGCAGGCGATCATCGACAAGGCCGAGGCGGAAAAAGACACTTTTGCCAAAACGTCGGAAACCTTCAAAAACAACAAGGATTACGACGCGTTTATTTCGTTCCGCATCGGTCTTTGCCTTCAGTCGCTCGGACGCGATTGGGAGGCGTACATTGCGTTTAAGGACGTCATTGACAATTACCCGGGCTTCAAAGGCATTTCGGCAACTTATTATTGGTATATTCAAACGCTCAAGAGCATCCATCGGCTCAAAGAAGCGCAGGAGCTTTGCCGGCAGTATCTCCAAAAGTTCCCGCATGAAAACGAAACGCCGGCAATTGCCATCATGGTCGGCGAAATCGCTTTTGAGCAGGACGATTACGTCGATGCCGTGACGCAATTCCGCTGGGTGCGCAAAAACGTAACCTCGCTGAAAGTTGAAGAAAAGGAGCAAATCGACTGGTACACCATCGCGGCGTTGTTTTCCAACACGGAGTGGGAAGAGGCGCGCAAAGAGATTGAAAGCTTCATCAAGCATTATCCGAACAGCACGCAGTTGGAGCAAATGTACTACATGCGCGGTCTGACATATTTCTACCAAGGAAATTACCAGGGGACGATGGCCGGCTTCGAAGATTACGACAAGCGCTGCAAAGACGGGAAATTCCGCGGCGAGTATGTCCCCGATTCCCGTTACCGGCAGGCCATCGTGCGATTCGGGCTTCGCGCCGAAAGCGTGGAGCAGGAAAAGCGCAATACCGACGACGTCATCCAACGCTGCCAAGGCTGGCTCAAAGATTACGCCAATCCGTCGGCAAACTTTGTCGAGCGCGTCAACAATCAACGTCCCGAAATTTATACCCTGCTCGGCGACACCTACATCCGCCTTTTCGAAAACAAGAAAGCGATAAAGGAGTGGAACACGCCGGAAGCGAAAGCGCAGCACCTCAAAGAAGCCATTTCCTGTTATGTTTTGGCCGCTAAAAATGCCGGCGACAACCAGCAGTCTTTGGATTACGCCCTTAAGGAACTCAACAAACGCCTCCCGGCGCTTGGCGATTGGGCGAAGCTGCTGGATATTTACGTTTCGCTTTACAAGAAAAATCCGGAAAGCCCGAAATCGCTCGGATATCTTTATTGGATAATCCGGTCTTCGGAAAAACTCGGAAAAACCGAACAGGAAAAACGGGCGGCGGTCGCCAAAGCCAAAGTTTCGATTCCCGATGAATTCGTTGTTCGCGGTGCCGAGGAAATTCTGGCCGACGTTATTTCCAAAAACATCGACGATCCGAATAAGGAAAACATTGAGCAACTCATCACCGAGCTTGCGATACGCCTTGTCCGCGGCGCACGCGGCGTATTGCGCGACCCCTCGATTGTCAATAAACCGGACCTTGAAGCGCAAATCGTAAAGCTGTTGAAAGCGGACGCGACCAAAGCGTCGTTGATCGCCAAGGCGCGCGGTTATTATGCGCGTTCCGAAATCGCGCGATTGATGAACAACACCGCCAAGCAAAACGAAAATCTCGCCCTGATCGCGCGTATTTTCAAGGCCGGCGAACTCAGCCCGACCATCCTCGGCACCGTTGGCGACTACCTTTTGAGCAAGGGCGACGTCAAGACCGCGAGCGCCTATTTTCAACACATCCTTGACCATTTCCGCGGGTCGGAGTTTGCGGATTTCGGCTTTGCCGGAAAAGCGGAAATTTTGCTCAAAGAAGGAAAATTCCGCGAGGCGTATGATCTCACCTCCGATGCCGTCGAGAGCGATCTCCTGTTCACCAAGGAAAAGGAAATCATGCTCGTGCGCTCGAAGGCATTGACGGAGCTCGCACGGGGTACATCCGGCGGCACCGCCGACAGCAGCGTCATCGCTTTGGCGACGCGCATTAACTCCGGCGCGATTCCGTATGTCGAATCGAAGATTAAGGATGCCGAAAACGCGCTCGAAAACGCGAAAAACGCCACCGACAAAAAGAACGCGACGGATAAAATCGATGCCGGCAAAAAACAACTCGCCGCATTGAAGGCGAACGCCATCGGCCTTTCCGGCGCCGGCGCGGCCGCCGCCAAAGCAGCAACCGGCGTGTTTCTTGAATTTGCCTCCCAAGGCTTCACCGACATCGCCGGCAATCGCGCCTGGCGCGGCGAAGCCACCGCCGAATCGCTTTACTGCCTCGGGCAAATCGAAGAAATTCGCGGAAAAGTCGAAGAGGCCATCGTCTACTACCGGCGCTGTTATTTGACCTGGAAAAAATACGGCACCGTGACCGCCAAAGCGTATCTGCGCATCGCGGAACTGTTCAAAAAGAAAGGCGACGCGAACGGCGCGCGTGACACGCTTAAACTCATGTTGGAAGACCCTGCGGCCGCCACAACGCCCGAAGCGGCGGAAGCCCGCAAAATTCAAGCAACCCTCTAACTTTTCCGCTCATGTCTTTTAAGATGCTCCGCAACATTGCCGCCGGCGCCGCCGGATTTGTACTTTGCACCGCCGGACTTGATGCCCAGGAATTCTTCTTCAAGGTCGGCGGACCGCCCTGGAAGGTCAACGACCCCTTTGACAAAGAAGCCAAGCCGGATCCGAAAAAAGCGACCGTTTCCGGGCAGGGTGTTACGCTGAAAACCGGAAACATGGAAATCACGCGGAAACTCTCCGACGTCACCCGGATCGTTTGGCCTCAAACGCCGGCTGCCATTGAAAACGCCGACATAGAGGTGCTTCGCGGCGAAGGCGCCAACGCACTTTCCCTCATCGAACCGGTCGTCCGGTTTTTCACCCCGTTGAAAAAAGTCCCCGGCAGCCTTTGGCTTCGCGCCGCAAGCGTGAAACTTGACGCGCTCGTTCTTTTGAAAAACGACGCCGTCATCGAAGGCTTTCTCGGCGAACTTGAAGAAATGAACGACGGCAGCATCCCCGGCCTTGATGAAAGAATCAGGCTGGCGAAGCTCGAGCAGCTTGCCCGAAAAGGAAAATCCGAACAGGCGCTCGCCGAAGCCGACAAACTTCTGCGCGACACTTCCAATTTGGATCTCATCGCTCAGTTGACGCTCGTCAAAGCCGGCGCACTCTTCGGACTGCGTCGTTACGAAGATGCGATGAACATGTATTTGCGCGTGCCGGTTTTCTACGGAAGCCGGACGAAATTCATCCCGCCGGCGCTCCTCGGGGCCGCAAAGTCCTTCCGCGCCATGGACACGCCCCAAAATAAATACCTGCGCCTCGAACAGGTCGCCAACAAATATCTCGTCGAAATTGTCACCCAATACCCGCTTTCGAAGGAAGCCGAAGACGCGGCGGCGCTGTTGCCCAAGGCGATTCGCGATTCGCTCACCAACAAGGGCACCGAAGGCGCGCCCTCCGGCGAATCCGCCCCGGCCGACGCCGAAGCGCCGGCAGACGGAAATTGATTTTTCAAAAACTTGCACTTTTGCCTGAAAACACCAAAACCGAAGAACCCTTTTTACTCCGAGCCATGATTCAAAAAATCCGTTCCCTTGTTACCGCAATCGCCATTGTCGGCGCCCTTGCATTTGCCGCCTTGCCCGCGGTTTCCTACGCCCAAGAAGCCGAAGCCGCTCCGGCGGCGGCCGCCGCGCACGGCGGCGGGGACATGTCGCTCATCGACAAGTTCCAGCAAGGCGGCTGGGTTATGTACGTCAACTTGCTCGGATCGTTCATCATGGTCTGGATCGGCATTGACGCGACTTTCCGCACCACGCGCAAACGCGCGATGCCGGCCGCGCAAGTCGCACAGCTCCGCGAACTCTTTAAACAAGGCGACTATGTCGGCGCTTACAATTACGCCAAGGCCAACCCGAACCCGACGACTGACGTCGTGCGCGCCGGCATCAGCTTTTTGCCGGACGGCAAAAACATGACGGAAGAGGCGATGTTTAACGAAATCAACCGCCTCCAAGGCCGCCTCCAAGGCCGCATTTCTTACCTCTCGGTTATCGGGGTTTGCGCCCCGATGGTGGGTCTTACCGGTACCGTTAACGGGATGATGGGGGCGTTCGCCTCGCTCGGCACCGGCTCCGGTTCCTCGGACACCAGCGCGATGGCCGCGCACATCGGTGAAGTGCTCGTCGCAACGGCGTTCGGTCTCTTCGTTTCGATTCCGGCGTTTATCGTTTATTACGTTCTTCGCAACCGCATCACCATTATCTTGCACGACATTCAGGAAGTTGCGTCCTCGCTCTTCCGCAAGATGCCCTACGAATCCTTTGAAGGTTACCACATCGGCGACGAAGAAATTTTTGCCGCCCTCCCGAACTGGGTTGAGCAACCGGCCGCGATCGAAGAACAACCCGCCGCTTAATCCGGCGGCGAATTTCCCTTAAACCCCAACCCGAACACACACCATGGCAGGCGGAGGAGGCGGAGGAGACGGAGAACCGGAATTCCAGGTCGCGCCGATGATCGACGTGTTGCTCGTGCTGCTCATTTTCTTTATGAGCACTACGGTTGAACAATCCATGAAGGTCGACAAATCCGTCGTTCTTCCGGTGACGCCGCACGGCAAAGAGCAGGAAGACAAGGTTTCGGCCGGTCTCATAAACATCGCGCTGGAAGCGAACAACCTTCCGCGTTACAGGCTCGACGACATCGAATTGGCCGGCACCGACGGCGAAAACCCGACCGTTAAAGGCTCTGCGGAAACGCTCATCGATCTTTTGAAAAAACGGAAAGGGAACAACGACAAGTTCCGGCTCCTGATCCGCGCCGATAAACGCATTCAGGCAAAATACATTCAAAAAGCACTCGAATGGGGTGCCGCCGCCGGCATCGACAACATCGCGTTCTCCGGCCAAAACGCCCCAAGCTAATTCCCCATGAAACCCAAACAATCAGGCAACACGAACGCGGACCTCGGCTTTCAGATCGCGCCGATGATTGACGTCGTGTTCGTTATCCTCGTCTTCTTCATGGTGCTCGCCGGACAAGCGCGCGTAGAATACGAACTCAAAATCAAACTCCCCGGCGACCCCTTCGAAACTTCGGAGGCCATGGCGGAAATGCCGGATGAGTTGACGATTGCGATCGCCGACAACGGGCAGGTTTCAATCAATGACGCCGAAGTGGACAAAGCCGACTCGCAACGCTTGCCGGAGTTGTTCACGCAGTTGAATTTGATTCGGAAAAACGCCGAAAGCGGAAAGACGAAACTACTCGTAACCGTTAATTCGGAGGAAACCGCAAAATGCGAACGCATCGCGCTTGTGCTCGATACGCTTACGGCCGCCGGCGCGAGCGAAAACGTCACGTTCTCCGTCGGCGACGGCGAATAAGCAAGCAAGGCGTTCTGTCCCTTTGCAAAGAAAGAGCCGGCTTTGACCGGCTCTTTTTTATTTCCCCTCGCGTTGTCGCAAAAACCCCGGCATGCTGCCGGCATGAATCATTTGCGTTTTGCCGAACTCGGCCTTTCCGAAGAAATCTTAAAAGCCGTCGACAAAATGGGTTTTGAAGAAGCCTCTCCGATTCAATCCGAGGCGATTCCGCCGATTCTCGCCGGCGAAGACATCGTCGGGCTGTCCTCCACCGGCTCCGGCAAAACCGCCGCTTTCGCAATTCCCGCCGTCGAAAAAGTCGATCCGAAACTGCGTGCCGTTCAAATCCTTGTGCTCTGTCCCACGCGTGAACTCGCCGTTCAGGTGTCCGAGGAAATGGCGAAAATTTCCATTTTCAAAAAAGGCGTCCACGCCTTCCCGATTTTCGGCGGACAATCCTACGGCCGGCAATTCGGCGCGCTCGAAGCCGGCGTGCAAATCATCATCGGTACGCCCGGCCGCATCCTCGATCACCTCGAACGCGGCTCGCTCAAGCTTGATTCCTTAAAAATGCTCGTGCTCGACGAAGCCGACCGGATGCTCGACATGGGCTTCCGCGAAGACATCGAGCAAGTCCTTTCGCAAAGTCCGGAAGATCGGCAAACCGTCTTTTTTTCCGCCACGATGCCGCGCCCCATTGAGGACCTCATTCGCCGCTTCGCGAAAAATCCGCGCCGCATCAAAATCGAAGCGACGGCGCAAAACGTCCCGCAGGTCGAGCAGGTTTTCTTCGAAGTCGATCGTCGGTCGAAAGTCGAAATCCTCACCCGTGTTATCGACATGAACGATTTTCGCTACGGAATCATTTTCTGCAGCACGAAGGTCATGGTTGATGATTTGGAGGAACACATGACCGCGCGCGGCTATGCCGTCGAGCGGCTTCACGGCGACATTTCCCAAGTCCAGCGCACGCGCGTCATGGAAAAATTCCGCCGGCGCGGATTCGAATTTTTGATCGCCACCGATGTCGCCGCGCGCGGGCTTGACGTGGACGACTTGGAGGTTGTTTTCAATTACGACCTGCCGAACGACGCCGAAGATTACACGCACCGCATCGGCCGCACCGGCCGCGCCGGGCGCTCCGGCAAAGCATTCACGTTCGTTTCCGGCCGCGAGCTTTACAAACTCCAAGCCATGATTCGTTACGGAAAATTAAACATCCGTCGCGAAAAAGTGCCCTCGCTCGACCTCGTCGAAGAAGCGCGCGACAACCAATTTTTCGAAAAATTGCGCGCCACGCTCGACGCCGGCATTTTCCCGAAATACGAGCGCATCATCGAGCGCCTGCTCGAACAAGGCTACGCAAGCACCGACGTCATCGCGGCGCTCATTCACCTCATCGGCGGCGCGTCCGGCACGCCGCCGGCGGAAGAAAAACCGGTGCCGTCCGCGCCTGATTTCGCCGAAAAAAACGAATTTCCGGCAAAGAAGAAATCCGCCAAAAAACCGGTCGCGCAATCCGGAGCCGGCACCGAAAACGAAAACCCGGAAGGCGAAAAATTTACCGAAAAAAAATCCGTCAAAACCAAACCGCAACTTGAACGCCCCGGCCGCACCGGACAAGAGCCCGGTTTCGCGACGCTGTATTTCGGCGTCGGCCGGAAAAATCTCGTCACGCCGGCGGAAATCGTCGGCAAAATTGCCGGCGTCGCCAAAGTGCCGGCAAACATGATCGGCGCGATCGACATTCACCAACGCCATTCGTTTGTTGACGTGAAAGACGAAGTTTTCGCGAAAGTTTTGTCCAAGCTCAACGGCATCCGCATGAAGGGCGACACGCTTTCGGTAAAAGTCGCCGAACCGGAGTAACGACGGGACATAGGGGGCTAATCAATTCCTCCGCGAGCCTCGGTGGTTAAAAAATAACGTATCGGACGCGTCAAACGCGACTCGAAGATTGAGTCGCCGCCGGCGAACGCTTTTAAAACGGGGCAAATGGCTCGCTCCGCTCTCACATTTTCCGGCGAACGCCTCGCACGGCTCACGCTCAACGCGCTCCCCGGCATCGGCCCCGTCACGTTTCGCCGGCTTGCCGACGCGTTCGGCGCTAATCCCGAAAATTTTTTTCGCGTTTCGCGCGAGCGACTCCTCGCGGTTAAGGGCATCGGCGCGGCAATTGCCGACGTGATTTTCGACCGGCAAAAATTGTTCAACGCCGATCGCGAAATCGAGAAACTCGCCGCGCGCGGCATGGATTTTCTTATTCCCGGCGATGCCGGCTACCCGCCGCTCCTGCGTGAAATCTACGACCCGCCGATCGGTTTGTATTCACTTGGCGGATACGCCGCCGTCGATCGCGCCGTCGCCGTCGTTGGCAGCCGAAAACTCACGCCCTACGGGCGCGACACGGCCAAAACGCTTGCCGGCGAACTTGCTGCCGCCGGTTGGTGCGTCGTCAGCGGGCTTGCGCGCGGCATTGATACCGCCGCTCACCGGGGCGCGCTCGAGGCCGGCGGCCAAACCGTCGCCGTTCTCGGCTGCGGGGCTGACATTATTTATCCGCCGGAAAATTTTGAACTCTACCGCGCGATTGCCGAACGCGGCTGCATTCTCAGCGAATTCACGCTCGGGCGAAAAGCCGACCGGCAAACCTTTCCCATGCGAAACCGCGTCGTCGCCGGCATGAGCCGAGCCGTTGTCGTCATCGAATCCGATGTCGACGGCGGCAGCATGATTACCGCGAAATTTGCCGCCGACCAAGGCCGCACGGTTTGCGCCGTTCCCGGCCGCGCCGACCAAGCCGCGAGTCGCGGCTGCCACGCGCTCATTCGCGACGGCGCGATACTTGTTACGACGGTTGATGAAATTCTCGAAGAGCTCGGCGAATCGCGCGGCGTTTTGCCGGCGCAAAGCGAAATGAATTTTTCCGGCAAAACCTTGCCGGCACCCGATGCGCCGGCGCCGGAAGAACAGGCCCTGCTCGCGCATTTTGCCGGCGGCGTCGCGCACGGCGTCGATTCGCTCGTCGAACTCACGCGCCAACCGGCGCCGGCGATCATGTCGGCCTTGATCATGATGGAGCTGAAAAACCTGCTCATCAAAGGCACCGACGGCCGTTACGAAGCCCGCCGGCGGTAATTCGCCGGTGCCGGCGGACCGGGAGAAATTTCTTCAACCGCAAAGAACGCAAGGATCGCAAAGCGGGTTTGTTTTAACCGCCGGGAGACGCGGCTGATCGTGAATTTTCATCGTAAAATGTAAGTAATTTTTCATTACAAAAACCCCGAAAATCCTCTTTGCGATCCTTGCGTTCTTTGCGGATAATCCGAAACTTTCGCATTTCCCCGTGACCTCCCGTTAAAATAACCCGAATTTTTTATGCCCGACGCTTTCCCGATTCTTGCGGCCGTCCTTGCGCTCACCGCCG
>JAVBUU010000142.1:0-7706 GCA_031555005.1 Opitutales bacterium
AGATCCTGCCGGAGTCCGATTAAAAATTCCGGCGTCGCGGACGGTTTGAAATTTTCGCTTTCCCTTCGGCGTCGCGTTCGCAGGCTCCGCCGGACATGGCGATTCACGAGTTAACCGAAGAACAGGCGCAGGCATGGACCCGCGCGCAAAAGGACGAGTGGTGGTTTAAAGACGTTTTCAAGGGCGATGCACCGCAACTCACGGTGCGCGCGGTTTTGACCGGTTTTTTGCTCGGCGGATTTTTGACGGCGACGAGTCTCTACATCGCCGGGAAGAGCGGCGTCACGATCGGCGTCGGGTTGACGTCCGTGATTTTGGCGTTCGGCATTTTCCGGGTTTTGAGGCAGCTCGGCATTTCGAAAGATTTTTCCGTTTTGGAAAATAATTCCATGCAGACCATCGCGACATCCGCCGGTTACATGGTGGCGCCGCTGATTTCGAGCCTCGCGGCGTTGATGATGATGACCGGGAAAATCGTGCCGTGGTGGCAGATTTTGCTGTGGAATGCCGTGATTGCCACGATGGGCATTTTCGTGGCGTTCCCGATGAAGCGCCGCTTTATCAACGACGACCAGTTGCCGTTTCCGGAAGGGCGCGCGTGCGGTTACGTGCTGGACACGCTTTACACGAGCGATCCGTCGGTCGGCGTTTTTAAGGTAAAGGTGCTCAGCGTCGCGGCGGTTTTCTCCGGCATGTTGCAGTTTTTGGCCGGCGGGAGTTGGATGAAATTAATTCAATTTAAAATACTCGGATTGCACGAGCGTCTCGGCATGAGCGCGCCGTGGACGTTGCCGGAAAACATTTCCGATTGGTATTACACGCTCGGCGCGAGATGGAATTTGTGGGTGCCGAAAATTTTCGACACCGACATTCGCGAACTCGGGCTCAAAGTCGGCATTGATGCCGGCATGGCCGGCGTGGGCGGGCTGATGGGCATCCGCGTGGCGTCGAACGTGCTTGCCGGCGCGTTGCTCAACTACGCGGTGCTCGCGCCGTGGATGATTAAAACCGGCGACATTATTCGCAATATTGATCCGGTGACCGGCGAGGTTTTGAAGCTGACGACCAAGGACATCATCAGCCAATGGTCGCTTTGGTGGGCGATTGCCGCGATGGTTGTCGGCTCGATGATCGGGCTTTTGGCGAAACCGCAAATGATGATCGAGTCGTTCACGCGCCTTTTCAAAAAGAAGTCGGCGGCGGACGCCGGCACGACGGACCCGGTGAAGCATTTGGAATTTCCGCTGTGGCTCTCGTTTGTCGGCGTGCCGGTGCTGGGCATCGCCGGCGCGTGGATGGCACACTCGTTTTTCGACGCGCGCTGGGAGCTGATGCTCGCGGCGATTCCGCTGATTTTTATTTTGAGCATGATCGCATCAAACGCGATGGCGCTGACCTCCTGGACGCCGACCGGCGCGTTGAGCAAAATCACGCAATTCACGATGGGCGCGATTGATCACACGAGCGCGGCGACGAATCTTGCGGCGGCCGGCATGACCGGCGAAATCGCCGGCAACTCCGCCAATTTGCTCTCGAACATCAAGCCGGGTTACATGCTCGGCGCGAAACCGCGCTTGCAGGCGGTCGGGCACTTTATCGGGATTCTTTCCGGCGCGCTGGCCTCGACACCGCTGTTTTACGTTTTGTTTTTGCGGAACAAGGCCGACGGCACTTACGGCGTCGAAAATCTCGGTGCCGGCGATTTTGCGCTGCCGGCGGCGCAACAGTGGTACGGCGTCGCGAAACTCATCGAAACCGGGCTCAAACAACTGCCGACTTCGGCGATTGTTGCCATGGTCGTCGCCGCGGTTCTCGCGCTGGCGTTTGAAATTATCCGCATCAAATCGAAGAATAAATTTCCGGTTTCCGCCGTGTCGATCGGTCTCGGCGTCGTGTTGCCGCCGAGCGCGTGTTTATGTATGTTTGCCGGCGCGTTTGTGTTCCATTTTATGGGCAAACGGAACAGCGAACCCGGCACGTTCGGGCACAAAATTTGGGTGGATTCGGTGGAAATTATTTGTGCGGGACTCATTACCGGCGCGGCGCTCATGGGCGTCGGCGACGCGATTTTGAGCGTGATTCTGTAATTTTTTTCCCGGAGGAAAAAACGGTGATTCCGAAAACAAAAAAATTATTGCCGAAGGATTTTGAACGTCCGTTCAGTGCGGATCCGGAGGAGGCCAAGCGGCTGCGCACGGAGGCGCTCGGCAGCGCGTTCATGCGCGTGCCGAACTTCAAAGTCGAAGCGGCGCGCGATTTGCTCGATCTCGGATTTTCGCAGTTGTTTCAAATCGCCGGACGTTCGCCGGAATCGCTTTTTGCGGACATTCGCAAAAAACGGCCGGAGACGGTGCCGGAGCGCATCGCGGATTTCCGGCTGGCGGTTTACGTCGCCGAAACGCCGGCACCGGATAAAGCCAAATTGCACCCGAGCGCGTGGCTTTGATTTGTGCCGGTGCGGACGTTCGCGTTCCCGGTGAAACCGGTGATTATTGAATCCGGCCTTCGTCGAACTCGATCATGTCGGCAAACGACAACAAATCGTCGCGATGCGAAACGCCCATTTTCTTTTTCGCGTCGGCGATCGCGTCGCGTCCCATCTCGCTCATGCCTTTTTGCACAAGCTCGCGGTTCCATTTCGCCGGCCGGCAGTCCGCCGGAAGCATTTTTTCGAGACGCGCGTCAAGCCCGGCGGCGTCTTCGCCGGCGGCGATTGATTCGCGCACGCACTCGATGACGGCTTCCGGCTCGATGCCCAGGTGCAGGCACAAAAACCGGTCGAATCCTTTGCAGAAATTGCGTTGATAAGATTGGGGCAATTCGCCGGCGAGATGCTTGCGGATTTTCGCGAGAAAGCGCGGCAGGTAAAGCAGACCGGTTTTGGCGTGCGGCAGATAAGGCGAGGGCAGGTCGTAGCAGATCTCGCCGGTGACGGGGTTGTAGCCGAGGTTTGGATTTTTCATTACAGGAAAGGGAAATTTTTTTTACGGAACGCTCAATAATTAACTCCGGCGGGCGGGAAATAAGACAAACCCGGCGCATCGCGCGAAACGCCGATTTCGTTTTTTGCGGTTGTGTTCGGCGGCATCGTCGGTTTGGAACAACGCAAACGAATATCTTTACCCTCGGCGATGCGTTTACTTCACATTTTCCTCCGATTTCCATTTCGATTCTTTTTCATGCTGCGTTACCGGCTGCGCCTTGCCGGGCTTGAAAATGCTCCCGCGACGGGCGGCGTGATATTTACGCCGAATCATGTGAGCTTTCTCGATGTCGCGTTGCTGTATCTTTGCGCGCCGCGCCCGGTTCGGTTTTTGATGTGGGCGGGTTACGAGAACTCGGTTTTTCTCGGCGCGGTTTCGCGGTTTTTCGGCGCGATCCCGGTGTCGCCGGCGCGCGCGAAAAGCGCGTTTAAGACGGCGGAGGCACACCTGAATGCCGGCGGGTGCGTTTGTATTTTCCCCGAAGGCCAAATTACGCGCAACGGGAGCATGAGCGCCTTCCAAGGCGGCAGCGTGCTGTTGGCCGAGCGCGCCGGCGTGCCGGTTGTGCCGGTTTATCTCGACGGACTTTGGGGCTCGACGTTCAGTTTTTCCGGACGCGGTTTGTTCAAAAAATTTCCGCGGATTTCCCGGCCTTCGGTAACGGTCGCTTTCGGCAAACCGGTTTTCCCGAAAAAACCAGCCGAGTTGCGCGCCGCCGTTCAGGAACTCGGCGCGGACGTTTATGCCGCGCGTCCGGCGTTTCGCCGGCATATCGGCGACAAGGTGATTCGCGCGCTGGCGAGTTGCCCGTGGAAAACGATAATCGTGGACCGGAGCGGCGCAAAGCGCGTCGGATTCCGCGCCGGCACGTTTTTGGCGGTCGCCCGGATGTGCGCGCGCGATTGGAAAAAAACGATCCCCGAGGAGCGCGTCGGCATCATTTTGCCGCCGGGAATCGGCGGCGCGTTGGCAAACGTCGGCTGCGTGCTCGCCGGCAAGTCGCCGGTGAATTTGAATTTCACGCTCGGGCGCGCGCAGGTGGCGGCGAGCATCGAAAAAACCGGACTGAAAACATTTATCACCGCCGGTCTTTTCCGGGAAAAACTCGACGAAAAATTTCCGGATTTTCCGTGGGACGAGATGCCGCGGATTATCGACATCGCCGAGTTTTTGAAAAAGCAGTCGAAGCTCGGAATCCTTTTCAATCTCGCGCTTGTTTGGACGTTGCCCGGGCGACTCGTCAGTATCCTTTGGGGGATTCCGCGTTTGGGCGGCGACCGCGAAGCCGCCGTGCTTTGCACGAGCGGAAGTTCCGGCCAGCCGAAGGGCGTTCCGCTTTCGCACGCGAACATTTTGGGAAATTGCGAGCAATTCGGCAGTTCCGGTCTCGTGCCGCAACACGCGGTGCTGCTGGGCAATTTGCCGATTTTTCACAGTTTCGGTTTTACCGTTTCGCTTTGGTTCGCGCTCACGCAGTGTATCCGAACCGTGAATACGCCTTCGCCGATCGAGGTGGCTCGCAACGTGGCGGCGATTCGCGAGGAGAAAGTTTCCGTGATGATCGGCACACCGACATTTTACCGGACTTATTTGAAAAAGGCGACGCGCGAGGATATGGCTTCCGTGCAACTCGTCGTCGCCGGCGCCGAAAAAACATCGGCCGGCTTTTTCTGCGAATGGGAAGAACGGTTCGGCGGCGTTTTCTTCGAAGGCTACGGCGCGACGGAAACGACGCCGGTGGCGGCGGTCAATTTATACGAAATGAAAACGCCGAAGTTGTCCGGCG
Organism: Opitutales bacterium; assembly: GCA_031555005.1. Taxonomy (GTDB): domain Bacteria; phylum Verrucomicrobiota; class Verrucomicrobiia; order Opitutales; family UBA953; genus CALNBE01. The sequence goes on from JAVBUU010000142.1 coordinate 4,771, forward strand.
GTGTTTTCAAAGGAAACCTGCGCGGTTCGGTCGGCCGTTTGCTCACCGGCATGGCGGCGCGTTTCACGAATCCGCTCACCGGCGAACCGTCCGGCGATAACACCGGCGTGCTTTGGCTCAAAGGCGTGAATGTTTTTGCCGGTTATCTGGACGACGAAATCCGCACGAAAGACGTGTTGCGCGACGGCTGGTATTGCACCGGCGACATCGCGCGCATCGACGAAGACGGGTTTCTTTTTATCGAAGGACGTCAGGCGCGCTTTTCAAAAATCGGCGGCGAAATGGTGCCGCACGGCACGGTCGAAGACGCGATTCGCAGTGTGCTCGGATTCCGCTTCGAGGACGTTGAAGTGCCGCGTATCGCGGTTGCCGCGCGCATGGACGAGGCAAAGGGCGAAAGCCTCGTTTTGCTTTCCACCGTGGAGATCGACCCGGAAAGGCTGCGCACCGGTTTGGCCGAGAGCGGAATCGCGAATTTGTGGATTCCGAAAACGATTAAACGCGTGGACGAAATTCCGGTTTTGGCGACCGGCAAACTTGACTTGAAGCGCTTGTCCGAACTCGCCGCGGAGTAGGGCGCGCTCGGTCCGGTTTCTCTCGCGGAGACGCGGAGTGTTTTTGAATAACTTTGAGCGATTTCGGACAACCTGAATGTGTTGCGGGAGGACGCGGAGCCGTAGAGATATTTCCTCCGCGTCTCTGTGACCCTGCGTGAAAATCAAAAATCCGGATTATTAACGGGCGGATGTTTTGAACCCGGCGCGTTTACCGGCGGTTCTCAATTTTTACGACCGGGTTGCTGCCGAATTCCTCGCGCAACCGTTTTTCGACGGCGCGAAAATCCGCCGGAACCGGCGCGATAATCGTGAGCATTTTGCCGGAAACCGGATGCGGCAGCGTGATGCGCTCGGCGTGCAGCATGACGCGCGGAACGTCGCGTCCGGCGGTGTTCGGCGTATTTTTTCCGTAAGTTTTGTCGCCGAGAAGCGAGTGCCCGATGTGCGCCATGTGGACGCGGATTTGGTGCGTGCGCCCGGTGTGCAGAAAACAACGCACGCGCGCCGCTTGTTTGCCGAAGCGTTCTTCGATTTCCCAATCCGTGCGCGCCGGTTTTCCGTCATCGCGAACGGCCATTTTCACGCGCATCGTGCGGTGCCGGTCGATCGGCGCGGTGATGCTGCCGGAGAGCAACGCCGGGCATTTGTCCGTAAGCGCGACGTATTGTTTGTCCGGCTCGCGTTCGGAAAATTGTTTTATCAACGCGTGGTAGGCGAGGTCGGTCTTTGCCAGCAAAATGACGCCGGAGGTTTCCTTGTCCAGGCGGTGTACGATGCCTGGGCGGAGCGCGCCGGCCGCCGGCGCGAGCGCGCCGCCGGTGTGGTGCAATGCGGCGTGCGCGAGTGTGTCTTCGCCGGTGCCGGCGCCGGGGTGGGTGACGGTTCCGGCGGCTTTGTTGACGGCGAGGAGGTGTTTGTCTTCAAACAAAATTTCCAACGGAATGTCTGCCGGGCGCAGTTCGCTCGGCGGCGGAGGCGGCAGGGAAATCGTTACTTTGTCGCCGGGGAAAAGTTTTCGCCGGCGGTCAACGACAACGCCGGTGTCGGCGATTTTGACGTTTCCGTCGTCGATGATTTTTTGAATTTGCGCGCGGCTGAGGTCGGCGAACAACGCCGTGAGAATTTTGTCGGCGCGATCCGGAGCCGTGTCGGAAGGAATGGTGATGATTTCGGACATCGGATTGTTTTCCGGTTCGTTTTTTGGGAAATATCGGTTTTGCCCGATGCGGCAAAACGCGGCGGGACGGTGAGCGTAATTTTTTTTTTGGCAAGCGCGGGCGTTGCCGGTTTTTCGCGCGCGGAACCGGTGCGGTTTGCCGGCCTGCCGGCGCGGGCGACGTTCGCGAAAACGGGCACTTGCAAAAACGAAAGCAATACGGCTATTTTCGCGGGAATGCCTTTGAAGAAGATATTGGGTTGGTTCAACGGGAGCGCGGGCTCCGGTAAAACGACGGAGCCGTTTTCGGTCGTTTTCTCGACCGGCGGCGATTTTGCCGACGAACAAAAAATCGTGAAAAAGATGCTCGATGCCGGGTTGACGCGCTTTCATTTGCGCAAGCCGGATTGGTCGAAACGCGATTTGGCCGAATGGCTGGAGCCGTTCACCGCCGCGCAGCGCGCCCGGATTGTCGTCCACGCGTTTCCCGAGCTTGTGAAGGAAATGAAGCTCGCCGGGTTCCACATGCGAAACGGCCGGCAGCGTCCGCGCGGCATGTCCCGCGACATTGAGACGAGCTGCTCCTGCGATTCGTTTCAGGAAATGATGAACGAAGCGCGGACGAGCAAATACGTCATCCTCGGGCCGGTTTTTCCGACGTATTCGAAAAAAGACTACGAGCCGCACCGCACGCCGGAAGAATTTGCCGAGATCAACGCCGCGTGGCGCGCGGAAGACGGTTGCCCGGTGCTCGCGCTCGGCGGCGTTTCGGCCAAAAACATGGCGGAAGCGAAAGCGCTCGGGTTTTCCGGCTTCGCGGTTATCAGCGCCGTGTGGGAATCGAGCGACCCGGTGAAGGGCTTTAAGGCGTTGTTGAAAGCCTGGAAATAGTTTTCGGCGTTCGCGATTTCGCGCATGCCGCCGTATCGCCTTTTTATCGGGCGGAGCAAAACGGTTGTTTGACTTGTTTTATCCCGCCGGTAATTTTCAGAAAAATCTCCGGAAGCCCCCAACGATTTCCTGCCGTGTTTCTTTTTCGCAACCTTCTCCCGTTTTTTGTTTTTTTTGCCGCGCCGCTTGCGGCTTTTGCCGGCGGCGAAGCTCACGGCGTCCCGAACAAGGCGACGGAGATTTTTAAAATCGGCGATTTCCCGGTAACAAACTCGATGCTCATGGCGTGGATTGTTGCGCTGCTGATTATCGTCGGCGTAAAAATTGCCGTC
>JAVBUU010000168.1:0-8156 GCA_031555005.1 Opitutales bacterium
CACCCCGGCATGAACCTGCGCGACGTCATTCACCTCTCGATCAACCGCACGCTTTCGCGAACTGTCCTCACCGCGCTGACCGTGTTCTTGAACGCCGTTGCGCTTTACCTGTTCGGCGCCGGAGACGTGCGCGAATACGGACTCGTGTTCATCTTCGGCGTGCTCACCGGCACGTTCTCGTCGATCTTCATCGCAAGCCCGATTTTCTACTGGTGGCACAAAGGCGAACGCTCGTCCGTCGAACGCGCCGAGGCCCGCGTGAAATATTCCTGGGAGGCCGGCTCTGACAAAGCGCCGGCAAACTGATTAACCCGCGGGAATTAAGATTTAAGAAAATGTATCCGTTTTACGCCTGCACGTTTCGCGCCGCCGTATCTCTTTCTTCATTCTTAAATCTTAATTCTTAATTTCACCGTCGTGAGTACCTGGATTTACACCGCCCCGCCGCCGGAAGCCGCAAGCGCTTTGGCAAAGGGAATCGATATTCACCCGGCGCTCATTTCGATTTTGGCCAAGAACGGCATCGCCGCGCCGGATTCGGCGGAGCAATTTCTCAATCCGCAATTGAAGAATTTGGATGATCCGTTTTCGGTAAAAAACGTGAACGCCGCAGTCGAACGCCTGATCCGCGCAATCGAGGAAAACGAGACAGTCGCCATCATGGGCGATTACGACGTGGACGGCGTCACAAGCACGACGCTGCTCACGAAAATGCTCCGCCTCTTCGGCAACGACCCCCGGTGTTTCGTCCCGCGACGGCTTGAAGAAGGCTACGGCCTCAGCCGGCCCGCGTTGGAACGCGTGCTCGCCGAAGGCCCCTTTAAACTCTTCGTCGCGCTCGATTGCGGCACCAATGCCTCGGAGGAAATCGCGTCGCTGCGCGCGCACGGGCTCGACGTCATCGTCATCGACCACCATCGCTCAAAACTCCCGCCGAGCGAGGAGTGCATACTGGTAAACCCGCACGTCAATGACAACGACCCGGTTACCGGCGCGGCATCACCGGCAGGATTGCTCTGCACGGTCGGACTCGTTTTCAAAGTTTGCCGCGCACTCTTGCGCAAAATGGTCGAACGCGAAAACCTCGTCGCGCAGCACATAAAACTGCGCGAGTATCTTGACCTCGTCGCCATGGGCACAATCGCCGATTTGGTCCCGCTTGCCGGCGAAAACCGGATCATCACGAAACACGGCCTCAAACAACTCGCGCAAACAAGCAACGAAGGCATCCGCGCACTCGTGCAAGCCAGCGGAATAGCGCCGGAAACCGAATTGCAACCGTCCGACGTCTCCTTCCGAATCGGGCCGCGCATCAATGCCAGCGGCCGGCTCGCCGACGCCGCGCTTCCGCTCGAAATGCTCTTGTCGGACGACAAAGACCGTTGCGCGGAAATTGCCGGCCGGTTGAACGAAATGAACCGCGAACGCCAAGGCATCGAGCGACAAGTCACCGAGGAAGCATTGGCGCAACTCACCGCCGGCGATCACGGCCAAAGCGGGCTCGTCGCCTTCGGCGACTGGCACCCGGGCGTTGTCGGCATCGTCGCCGGAAAACTCAGCCGGCACTTCAACCGCCCCTGCATCGTCCTCGGCAAAGAGGGAAACCGAGCGAAAGGCTCCGGCAGAAGCGTGCCCGGCATTAATCTCGTCGAAGCGTTACAACCGAGCGACGCGTTGCTTGAATCCTGGGGCGGCCACCCGATGGCCGTCGGCGTCACCGTTTGCGAGACAAACGTCGAAGAATTCCGCAAACAATTCAGTGCCTCGGTCGATGAGATTTTAAAAACAGGCAACATCTCCGAAGAATTTTTAAACATCGGCGCGTGGATCGGCGATATCGACATCACGGATTCGTTCCTCGATCAACTCGCCAAATTCCAACCTTTCGGCGAAGGCAACCCGGAGCCGATTTTCGGCATCTCCGACATCACGCTCCGCATGCCGCCGGTGCCCTTCGGCGAAAACAATTACCGGTTCCAAATCGCGCTGGATTACCGGCGAAAGCTCGGCGTCGTCGCCTGGCGCAAGGCCGACCGGATTCCGCCGGGAGACAAGCCGATTGATCTGGCGGTTAAACTCGGCTGGAATTACTACAATGGTCGAAAGTATCCGCAGGCGGAACTGATCGACTGGCGTCCGGCAAAAAACGGATAAAACGGAATCGGCCTTAACCTGTAATTGTTTTTTAATTACACGAATTTTCCGGCGATTTTTCCGGCGACAATGTCTCTCTCGCAAAAAATCAACGCACTGCGTCATTGGTTTCAAACGCCGGCGGTTTCACGCGCGATCCGCGCCACGGCGGCGTTCATGACGCCGATTGTCGTCGCGCAGATTTTTTGGCCGCACCGGGCTCTGGAAGCCTCTTTTGCCGCGCTCTGCGCGCACAACACGTCGCTGCTTGAAATGCGCGGCCCGTATAAACAACGGTTCCTGATTTTGCTTTTTACGAGCCTCGTGCTCACGTTTGCCGCCGGCCTGGGCGTGTTGACCGAGATGAACGTTTTTGCCGCAACCGCCGGCGTTGCCTTACTCGCCGCGCTCGGATTTTGCTGGCGGCATTTCTCGCCGGACTACGGCCCGAATCTCTCGTCCGGATCGTTCTTCGTTTTTCTCGTCGCGCTCTCAACCCCGGTGACCGGCGCGGAAGTGCAACGCGACTTCTTTTCCTACGTCGTCGCCGCGATTGCCGGCGCGGGCATCGGCACGCTTTACCAAGTAATTCTTTGGCCGGTGCGCCCGCAACAACCGCTCCGCCAAACAATCGCGGACGGTTGGGAACAATTCGCCTTATTTTGCGAAGCGATGATCGCGCGCGACATCGCGCCGTGCGATTCCGGCAAACCGCAAACACTTGCCGAAGCCGAATCCTTATTAAGCGAAATCCTGAACAAAAACGTCGTCGCGCTGGATTCCGAAGGCGCAAAGCGCGCCGAATTTTTGAAAAAACTGGATGCCGTTAACCTCGGCCTCGTCCGACTCACGGCACGCGTCACGGCATTTCACTCCACCTTCGAACCGATTTTAAAAAGCAACTGCGCAGCACGCCTCGCACCGGCGGCAGAATCGCTTTACACGGCATTGGCAAACTTGGGGCGCTCGATCGCCACCACCGTCGTCATGCGGGATGAATCGCATTTCGGCCTGACCTGGCTGCGCTTCCAACGCGTGCAAAAGCTCGCCCGCGTTTTACGCAAACGCCTCTCGTCCGAAACCGGCATTGATGCCGAAGCGCGCGCACAAGCGGCATTAATGGCGCAACACATCGAAACGCTGCTGCCGGCGCTCAGCGACGATTTGAAAAAAACGATCGAAAGCGCCGGCGGCGACCGCCTGTTGCTGCGCCTGCCGAACATCGGACTGCTCTCACTGAAACCGCTGCGCGCCGGTTTGAATTTCACTTGGCCGCCGGACCCGGCACTCGTGCGCTACGCCGTGCGCGTAGGCGCATTAATGATGGTCGCCGTCGCGCTCTTCAAAAGTTGGAACATCCCCTACGGTCATTGGATCGCGATAACGATGATCGTCGTACTGCAACCGAGCTACGGCCCGACACGCGAACGCGCCTGGCAGCGAATCCTGGGGACAACGGCGGGCGGCATTGCCGGCGGCATTTTCGCATGGTTCCACCCGTCGCATCAAATTGTCGACTTGTTGCTCGCGGCGGCGGCATTTTTCTTCGCGCTGAATCTAAAAGACCGCTACGCGGTCGCGTCATTTTTCGTAACCCTGCTCGTCGTGCTCTCGACGGAAGTTTTGACTAAGGTCGGCCCGGACGTCCCGCAGGCGCGCATTCTGTGTACAATTGCCGGCGGTCTTCCGGCGCTCGTCGCGGCAATTGCGATCTGGCCGCACTGGGAAAAAAACCGTTTCCCGAAAATTCTCGCCAAAACGCTGAGCGCGAACCGCGATTACTTGCTGCTTTTGGCCTCGCGACTCGTTGCCGGAAACGGCGCGGACGAGGGCATTGCGCAAGCCAAACGCCTCGCGGAATCCGCCGGAAGCGAATTATTCGCCTCGTTGCAACGCCTTTCCGGCGACCCGAAATCGTATCGCGGCAACGTCGAGACCTCCGCGTCGCTGATGTCCTCGACCCTGCGCATAACGCGCGCGCTTACCGCACTGTCCATGCACCTGAACGCCGGCAACCCGTGGAACGAGCCGGCGCTCGACAAATCCGTAAAAGAACTCGCGCGCTTCATCGAAGCAATTGCGCGCATCGAAAATGCCGGATTCCGGGACTTCTCCGATAAAGACGTCGTTGCGGCGTTGCGCGAATTGGACGAAAAAACAAAAGTGCCGGACGCGCCGCCGCACGCCGGGTTCGTTCACACGCAACTGGAAAAAGTGCTCACCGAAATCGAAACAATGGGTGTCGCCTTGCGAAAATAACGCCGGATCTCTTCCCGCTCATTTTTTTTAAAATTTCCCCGCTTGACGAACACGCCGGCATTTCTACAAACGCCCCTCCACTAAAAAAACAGTTAACGCCGAATTTCCATGGGCCAACCGAAACGCAAACAATCCAAACGTCGCAGCCGTCTCCGTCGCGGTGCCAACCAAACGCTCCGCGCGCCGCTTCTTTCCAAAGATCCGGTCGATGGCACGGCTCACCGCCCGCACCGCGTTAACCCCGTCAACGGCACCTATCGCGGACGCAAGGTGCTCGACACGGAATTGTAACCTCGCGCCTCGCGCGAAAAAATCCCTCCGAGGGAAAAAACATGTCGGCCGGAACCTCATCTTACCGCATTGCCGTAGATTGCATGGGCGGGGATAAAGGTCCGGCCGAAGTTGTTTTTGCCGCCGCGCTTGCATTGGAAGAGATCGGCACGTCGGACAAATTGATCCTTGTCGGCAACGAGCGCGACATTCGGAAATACGCCAAAAGAGCCGGCATCTTCGGACACTCCCAAGTTGAAATCCGGCACGCAGAAGAAGTCATCCACATGGATGACAAGCCGATGCAGGCCATAAAATCGAAGAAAGATTCTTCGATGATACGCGCCCTTGAAATGGTCAAAGCCGGCGAAGCCGATGCGATGGTTTCCACCGGCAACACCAAGGTGCTCGTCGGCGCCGGAACGCTGAAGCTCCGTCCGATGCCCGGCGCAGATCGCCCGGCATTGGCCGCGATCATGCCGCGCCATCACGGACATTTTATTTTCATGGATGTCGGCGCAAATCCGGAATCAACGCCCGACCACCTGATGCACAATGCGGTGCTCGGCACCGTTTACGCACAATCCGCGCTCGGCATCGAACGCCCGCGCGTCGGGCTGCTCACCGTCGGAACCGAAGAAGGCAAAGGCGGCGAAAAAATCAACCGCACTCACGCACTGCTGAAAAAACTCGGCGACAAGATTAATTACATCGGCCCGGTCGAAGGGTTCGACATGTTCCAAGGCGACGCCGACGTCATCATCAGCGACGGTTTTACCGGAAACATTTTGCTGAAAGCGGTCGAAGGCATGTTCCACATGTTTTTTGACCTCATCAAAGAAAAAACCGGCAAAAACCTCCTCTACTCGTCCGGCGGCTTGCTTTTGCTGCCGATCATCGTCGCGATAATCTTCGGGAACGGCTGGCACATCTTTTATTATCTCGTCGGGCTTTGTTTGATCCCGGCGTTGATTTTGCCGGTATTGCGCCAAGTCAAGAACGAGTTGAAACCGGATCGCTACGGCGGAGCGCCGTTAATCGGTTTAAATGCGCTCGTGATAAAGGCGCACGGTTCCGGCAACCGCCATGCGATTTGCAGCGCGATCCGCATCGGACGCGAGGCGCTCATTCACGACATGTTGGAACGCTCCAAGGACGCTTTGGAGGTCGCCAACAAACTCGTCGAAGAAACCGCGCCGGAAGCGCAGGCGTAAAAGGCGCAAGAAATCACCCTACTCCGAAAGCGTGCCGCAATATGAAAGCGGAGACGCCATCGCCGGATCAATGACCGTAAAACGGCACCCGGCGCGCACGGTTTGTGCGGAAGCGAGCGCGGCGGAAACGGAACCCGGCGTATTGCACTCACGGCTCAGATGCGCCAAAAAAACTTGGCGAAGCCGCTCGTTTTCCAACGTCAGCAAAAGCTCAAGAGCGTCATCGTTCGACAAATGCCCGTGACGCCCGCGAATACGTTGTTTCAAGCTCAGCGGCCTGCCGGAATTTTCCAACATCGCCGCATCGTAATTCGCCTCCAAAACCAAAATCTCCACATCACGAATTTTCTCGCGAACAAGCGACGGGACATAACCCAAATCGGTAACCCAGGCAAGCGACCGGCGCGGGGATTCCGCGGTATCGAGACCGAAACAAAATTTATATGCGACAGGATCGGCGGCGTCATGCGGAATCGAAAACGCGCTCACGGCAATATCGCGAAAATGAAACGTGCTGCCGGTTTCAAAAAGTTTCCAATTCACGTGCGCGCCGGCGCAATCACATACTTCGCGAGCCGTCGCCTCATTCGCGAAAAATTGCGTTCTCGGCAATTGTTTGCTCAACATGCGAATGCCGGCGCAGTGGTCAATGTGCTCGTGCGTGACAAAAACGGCATCAAGGTCTTCAACGGCTTCGCCGACTGCTTCCAGCCCTTGCCGAATGCGACGCGCTGAAAATCCGGCATCGACCAAAATGCGGGCAGTCGGCGTGACCAAAAGCGAACAGTTGCCGGCGCTGCTGCTGCCGAGAATGTGAAGCCTGAAACTCATTCGAAATTTTTAACAAGAGATAAAACCGTTTTCCGAGGCCGCGCGTCAACGCGCATCCGGGGCGATTTCGCCCGACACCGTCTTCGTCCACACCGGCGCGCCGGTTTTCATCGCCGTAAGCACCAAGGAAAACACCGGGGCTTCCGCACTGCCGGCGACGTGTCCGGTGAGCACGAAATCCGGCACAATCCCGGCAAACAAACCACCCGTCTCGTCCGGTGATTTCTCAAATCCGAAAACACGCATACGCCCGTTCAAAGCAAGATACGCAGCGACTCCTTTCGCGGCGGATTCGGGATCAAAAACGAGCTTCGATTCATTGACAAACGACGCCACCGCCAGCACCGGCGAACGCATCTCGCCGGCTTCGGAAAATTCCGTGACCGATTTCGACGAAATAAGCGATCGCGCCAGCCGCACGAACGACTCCGAAACAACCGACGGCACCGCAGGTTCGGCCTCCGCAAATCCGGCGGACGCGTCCTCCGGCACCGCCGCGCCGCCATGCGCGCATCCGGAAACAATAACGCCTGCGGCAATAAAAAGAAACAGTGAGAAAAAACGCGAAGCCGGTGAACCGAACGATGACATGACAGCCCTTCAAAAAAGTTACGCCTTTAATAATCCGTTTTTTTTCAACGCGATTCCGGCAGCGCGCAACGCTTCCGAATCCGCGTCGGTGATAAGGTGATAATTCTGCCCCAAAACCGTCACGTGGTGCGGCGTCGTTTTACCGATTTTCGAACCGTCGATACAGAAAAAAACCTGCTCGGTGCGCGTAAGCACCGCGTGCTGCAAACGAACCGTTTCCGGGTGCGAATTAAAAATCCCGTCGGCATTCATCGCCTCGGCACCGAGAAACGCCGCGTCAAAATGCCGGCGGTCAAGCGCGCTCACGGCATGGTCGCCGAAAAGCATCGCTTGCCGGTCCAAGAAAATCCCGCCGAGCAAATGCAACGTAATGCCGGGCGCGCCGCCAAGCACCGACGCCACGGCAAGTCCGTTCGTCACAACCGTCAGCTGCTGCCGGCGGCGGCGTGCAAGCGAACGCGCAACGGCCAGCACCGTCGTTCCGGCATCCAGAAAAATTGTCCCGCTTACCGGCGCATTTTGTACCGCAACTTTTGCAATCCGCGCCTTTGCCGATCTGGCACGCTGCTCACGTTCGTTAATCGACGCGAAATACATGTTATAGTCCGCCAACGCGCCGCCGTAAGTGCGCGTAATTTGCCCGCCCTCCTCAATTGCCGAAAGATCGCGCCGGGCCGTCGCCTCCGAAATACCCAGCCGCCGGCAAATTTCGCCCAGCGGCAAAAAGCCGTCATGCCTGATTAACGCACGCAGCCGTTCTCGCCGGGCTTCGACAATATGGAACGGAACTCGCATGCGGACAATCAAAGCGGCGCATTGCGAAATGTGAAATCAAATCAAAAAGTTGATTTATCCGTA
>JAVBUU010000121.1:0-15134 GCA_031555005.1 Opitutales bacterium
TCAGGCGCGCACGATTTTTTCCGGCATGATTCGCGTCGCGCCGGACGCGCAAAAAACCGACGCGTATCAAACCAATCGCAATTTGCTGCTCTCGCCGGAGGCCGAAGCGAATTCGCTGCCGGGCTTGGAAATCGAAGCCAACGACGTGAAATGTTCGCACGGCGCGACGAACGGCCAAATCGACACGAGCGAACTTTTTTACATGCGCAGCCGCGGCATCAGCAAAGAGGATGCCTGTGAATTGCTCGTTTTCGGTTTCTTTGAAGAAATCATCGGGAAGGTGGACAACGACGAACTCGCCGAAGTGTTACGCGATTTCGTGCAAACGAAATTCCGCCGGCGCGCGGTGAAGGAGATTTCCTGAATAAGAAAACGCGGCGCAATGCCGCGTTTTTTTTCATTAAAAAGCCCGCTTGTAATTGCTTTTCCACTACGACCGTTTAGGTTGCCCGGGTAACTTATGGCATCCGTTACCCAAAAGACATTTGTTCTTGATACCAACGTCCTCCTTCACGATCCGCTCAGTATTTACAAATTCGACGAACATGTCGTTGCCATCCCGGTTGAGGTGCTCACGGAGTTGGACCGGAAGAAGAACGCCGCCGGGGTTGTCGGCGCAAATGCGCGGCATGTCGCGCGCGACCTCCGGAAGTTTTTTGACAACGAGGAGCTCGATTCGCTTGTCGAAGGCGCGGCGGACGCGCCGACCGCGCTGGTCGCGCAACTTGAAAACGGCGGGCAGTTGAAGATTGTCATCAACCAGAAACTCGTTCGCGAGTTCACGCGCCGAACGGATGTGATGACTCGGCTGCTTGCGACGTTCGTCAACATCGACGAACCCGATCACCGCATTATCGCTTCCGCGCTTTACATCCGGAGCATTCAAGGCGGGCCGGTCATTTTAGTTACCAAAGACGCATATATGGCGGTGAAAGCGCGCGCAGTCGGTCTTAGCGTCGAAGATTATCGGAATGACCGCGTCGAAACCGATGAGACAGAGGAATACGCGAGCGTTCACTTAAACGAACCGGCGATGGAGGAATTCCGGGAAACCGGCAGCGTGAGCATGGATAATCTCACAAACGGCGAGTTGTACGTGAACGAGTATGTCATGCTGGCCTCGGATGATTGGACGGAGCCGGCGCGTTATGTCGGCGAAAATACGTTTTTGTCGCTTCCGCTTTATCGGGAGTTTATCGGCACCGAAGGCGGCATGCGCAAAGGGATTCAGTTGCCGCGCGGCATGCGCGTTATCCCAAAAAATTTCGAGCAGTGGATTTTCCTCGATGCTTTGTTGAACCCCGACATACGCCTTGTGACATGCTACGGACGCGCGGGAACCGGCAAAACGTTTCTTAGTATCGCGGCTGCGCTGTCGCAGGTCTTGAGCGATTTTTCACCTTACAAAAAACTCTATATCTCGCGTCCGGTTGTTCAAATCGGGAAAGATATCGGCGCGTTGCCCGGCTCGAAAGACGAAAAATTGAATCCCTACATTCAGCCGTATTTCGACAATCTCGAAGTGTTGTTTTCGGCGAATCGCGCCTCGGACGAAGTCGAAGCCGCCGTTGCCGGCGACGATGTCGGCGGCTCGCGCCGGCAGCAGAAGAAGAGCCGTGCGGCAAAAGCCAAAGTGCAGATTTTCGGTCACGCGAATACGGGCGGCGGGTTTTCAGGCCACGCATATTCCGGCGCGCGAAAACCGTATCAATGGTTGCTCGACAGCGGGCTGATCGAAATCGAGGCGATGACTTTTATTCGCGGACGCTCAATCGGGCATGCCTACATGATTGTGGACGAGGCGCAAAACATGACGCCGCACGAGGCAAAAACGGTCATCACGCGCATAGCCGAAGGCAGCAAACTCGTCCTCATCGGCGATCTCGACCAAGTGGACACGCCGTATTTGGACAGCCGTTCAAACGGATTGATTCACGCGCACGAGCGTATGAAAGGGCATCCGATTACGGCGCACGTTCATTTGTCGCAGGGCGTTCGCAGCCGCCTGTCGGAACTTGCCGCGACTTGCATGTGAAGCGACGGCGTTTTCGCCGGGAGGATTTTACTGCCGGAAGAAAAACGCCGCGAGCGACGGGAGATTCGAACCGCCCGGCGTTAAAGCGCCTGCGTCGCCAAGCGTATCGCCAGGGCGATCAGAAAAACGCCCATGATGCGCTCGAACCACAGGCCGGTTTTCAAAAAAACGGCGCGTATGCGCGGCTCCGTGAAAAAGAACGACACGAGTACGAACCAGATAATCGTGACGAGCGCCATCCAGATGCCGTATCCGATTTTTAACGACAACGGCGTTTCCTGCGAAACGGCCGTAAAAAGCCCGACAATGAACAAGACGGCCTTCGGGTTCAGCAGATTTACCGTCAACCCTTTTAAAAACGGTCCGTGCGCGCTCTCGCGATTTCCCTCTGCCGGCGGCGTTTCTCCGGGTTCGTTTTCCGGAGTTCGTTTTTTGGCGAACAACGCCTTTGCGCCGAGCCAAAACAGATAGGCGGCGCCGGCATATTTTAACGCATCGAATGCCGCCGGGCAGTGCGCAAGGAGAATGTCGATGCCGATGAGCGCGTTGGCGACATGAATCAAGATTCCGGTTCCGATGCCGACGCTTGTCCAAATCGCGACATTCCGGCCGCGTTCAATGCTTTGTTGCAGAACGATCGCGAAGTCCGGCCCCGGGCTTGCCACGGCGAGCAGATGCGCGCCGGCTACCAAGGAAAATTCAACGATAAGCGAGGAAAGCATTGTTTGAATGCGGTCGCGGGCGTCCGGCGCGCGGTTGCGCCGGCGCTTAATAGTATTGCACGAAATACTTTTCGCGCAGGCGCTCCATGAGCTCTTGCTGGGCAATCGTGTTTTGATCTTTCACGATCTGGCTTTCGATGTCGTCGCGAACCTCTTCCGGCTGCAAATAGCCTGCGGGGCGGTATTCCTCGCGCTTAAAGATGAACAGGGTCAGCCGGCCGCCGGCGAGTGTCAGATCCAGCGGGCTCGTTACGCCGCCGTCCGGCGTTTCGCGCAGTGCGGCGGCAATTTTTTCGTTGAGTTTGTCTACTTCGCGAATGCCGGCGTAACCGCCGTCGTTTCGGTAGTCGTCCTTGCTGTATTTTTTGGCGAGTTCGCCGAAATCTTTTCCGGCTTTTACGTCGGAAATAATCTCGTCGGCAATGCGGCGGACGTCGGCGTCGGTCTGCGCCGCGCCGGGAAAGAGCGTGATTTGCCGGAATCCGACAGACTCGGTTTGCCGGTAACGCTCTTTGTTTTCGTTGTAGTATTTTTGAATTTGCAGCGGGCTGATTTCCGAATTTGTCCGCAGAAACCGCCGGCGCATGAAGTCGACGATCATCCATTCTTCGATCTCCCGCCGGTCGTCGAGTACCGTGCGCCCCATGCGCTTCAGCGTGCCGGCGTAAAGCGTCCGGTCGCCGTTGTAAAATTCCTTGATTCTTTTTTCGATTTCAGCCGCGACGACGGAACGCGGCACGGAGGCCCCGCTCTCTTTGAATTCGCTGATAAGGAGTTGTTGGTCGGTGAGCGCGTCTTTGATTTTTGCTTCAAGGTCGGCTTTTTTCTGCAAGACCTCGGCCTCGCTTCGCGAGCTTTGGATCATTTGCGGGATGGCCGGCGCGAGGCCTTTGTTGATGTCGTATGTCGAAAAAATCGAACCGTCCACATTCGCTTCGACGCGAACGATGTTTGAGCGGCTCCACCCGAGTCTGGCTTGTTCTTCGCGCGTCACGGGTTGTTGCGTCTTTTCCGCCGTTTGTGCATTGCCGCCGGCGGGAGCCGTTTGAGCCGGCTGAGCGCACAACGCGCCCGGCAGCAGCAGGAGCGGAATAATCGCGAAAACTTTCATGTCTTGAAGGGCGGTTGTCTCAGTAAAAATTGTTTGATTTCGCGAATCCTCTTTGGCGGGGAATGCATCGTCAAGCGGGGAAAATTGGCGCCGACTTTTAAATACCGGCTGCCGTCTTTGGCCGGCATCGCGAGTCGGCATTTCAGGCGCGAGCCTTCTGTTTCGACACAGTCGATCCCGTGCGATTCGGCCAGGCAGCGGATTTCCGCCAACGCGACGAATGCCGCCGCGCTTGCCGGTAATTTTCCGAAACGGTCATTGAGGTCGGCGGCGACTTCGGCGACGGCTTCGGCGGTCGGTGCCATCGCGAGCCGGCGAAAGGCTTCGATGCGCAGGCGTGTGTCGTCGATATATTCCGCGGGGAGCGTGGCGACGATGTCCGCGCAACGTCCGGCATCGAGTTCGTCTTCGCGCAATGCGCGGTAGCCGGTCGGCGCGTCAATGCCGGCGACGTCGTCCCATAGCGCTTCGGACGGCGCGTCGCGTGTGCCGGAGTCGGGCAGGGCATTGTATTGCACGAAATCGAGCCGCAGCTCGGCGCGAATCACACGCGCGGCCGACTCGCCTTTGAGCCGTGCGATGCTTTGCCGGAGCAGTTGACAATAAAGCTCGAACCCGACGCCGGCGATGTGCCCGCTTTGTTGCCGGCCGAGGAGGTTGCCGGTGCCGCGCAGTTCGAGGTCGCGCATCGCGATGCGGAAGCCGGCGCCGAGTTGATTGTGTTGCCGGATTGCCGACAGGCGCCGGCGCGCCGGATCGAGCATTGACGCGTGTTTGTGCAGCAAAAGATAGGCGTATGCCTGCCGGTTGAAACGTCCGACGCGCCCGCGCAGTTGGTAAAGTTGAGCGAGGCCGAAACGGTCCGCGCCCTCAATGATAAGCGTGTTGCAGTTCGGAATATCGAGACCGGTTTCGATAATCGTCGTGCACACGAGCACGTCAAATTCGCCGGCGACAAACGCCGTCATTACCGATTCGAGTTCGCTTTCGTCCATTTGCCCGTGGCCGACGCCGAACCGGATTTCCGGCATCATCTCGCGCAACCGCGCCGCCACCGCGTCGATGGTCTCAACGCGATTGTGCAGGTAAAAAACCTGCCCGCCGCGGCCGACTTCGTAGCGAATTGCTTCCTGTACGAGTTTCGGCTCGTAGCCGCGCACGATGGTGCGAATCGGCAGCCGCTCGCTCGGCGGCGACTCGATGACGCTCAGGTCGCGCGCGCCCATGAGTGCCAGATACAAAGTGCGCGGAATGGGCGTCGCGCTCATGCAGAGCGCATCGACGTTTTCGCGCATTTTTTTGATTAATTCCTTTTGCCGAACGCCGAACCGGTGTTCCTCGTCGATGACGAGCACTCCGAGTTTCGGGACTTTGATATTGCCGGCGAGCAGGGCGTGCGTGCCGATTATGATATCGGCGCGTCCGTCGTTAATTTGAGAAATGATTTTCCGGCGCTGCGCCGGTTTTCGGAAACGGCTCAACATTTCCACCGTCAGCGGATATTTTGAAAACCGTTCACGGAACGTATTAAAATGCTGTTGCGCCAAAACGGTCGTCGGCGCGAGCACCGCGACTTGATAACCGGCAAGCACCGCCTTGAATGCCGCGCGCAGCGCGACCTCCGTTTTCCCGAAGCCCACATCGCCGCAAACCAGCCGGTCCATCGGCGACGGTTTTTCCATGTCGCGTTTTGTTTCAATGATCGCGCGCGCTTGATCGACCGTTTCGCGGTGGGGGAACGAACGTTCGAATTCGGCAAGCCAGGGCTGCGTTTCGTCCGCCGGAAATTGAATGCCGGGAACCGATTGCCGGCGCGCGTGCAACGACAATAATTCCGCGGAAAAATCGATCGTCGCGTCTTCGGCGGCTTTGCGCGTTTTGCTCCACGCGCCGGAACCGATTTTGTCGAGCCTCGGCACCGCCTTGCGCAACCCGACGTAGCGCGACAGCAAATGCGCCTCGCGCAACGGCAAATGCGTCGTTACGCCGGCGTCGAATTCCAGTGAAATCATTTCCTCCGGCACGCCGTTGCGATTGTCCAGCGCCGTGATTCCGCGATAAAGGCAAATGCCGTGCTGCAGGTGCACGAGTACGTCGCCGGAGACAAGTTCGTTGAAATCGAGCAGTTGCTCGACGCGCGATTTGTGCGGCATCCGGCGTTGCCGGATTGTCGGCAAATGTCGGCGGCGGCGTCCGAAAAATTCGCGTTCCGTCGCGACGACGAGCGTTTTTTTTCCGAAAAGGACAAAGCCGGCGGCGAGTTGTCCGGGCGTAACGCAGGCCGCCAATTCCGGGTTGCCGCCGGCGCTGACAATTGTACGCAGACGCGCGACGCTGCCTTCCGTCTCGCCGACGATAACAATGTCCGCGCCGCCGGCTTGATATTCCGTCAGCATCGCCAATAAGCGTTCGCGCGATTTTTCCTCGGCCTCCAAGCGCTCTACGCCGAGGCGGTCGTTAAAATCGTTTTCGAAAAAAACAGACAATTCGCGTGCGTCCCAACTTTCCGTCGCCGGCGTTTCGCGTACCCAAGCGGGCGCGGCGTCGAACTCCGTCACGGCGGCAAGCAAACCGCCCGTTTCATTTTCCGGCTCGCACTCGCTCGGCTCGACCCACAGTCGCAAAACGCCTTCCGGCAAATGTGCTGAAATGTCTCCGCCGGATTCTCTCGTTTCCGGCGCGACCGGCGCGCTCACGACGACTGACTCCAATGCGTTTTCGGTTCGTTGCGTCGTCGGATCGTAAATGCGAATCGCTTCGATTTCGTCGCCGAAAAAATCTACGCGCACCGGTGCGGACGCGTTCAGCGGATAAATGTCGATCAGTCCGCCGCGGACCGCGAATTGCCCGGGCGATTCGCAAACCGCCTCGCAATCGTAATCAAAATCTTTCGCCAGCAGTTCCGCCAATTCGCGAAAACTTTTTTTCTCGCCGCGCCGCAGGACAATCTCTCGTCCGCGCAATGCCGCCGGATCCGGGCAGGGCTGCCGGAGCGCCTCCGGCGTGCAGGCGATTATGAGCGGACGGCGTGTATCCGTTTTTTCATGACGGAGCGTTGTTAATGTCGCGAGCAGATCGCACATCGCTTCGAAGGCGCTGCCGGAGCCGGCCTCGACTGAAATCGGCGGCGGCAGCGCACGCACGCGCGGCTCGATTTTGCCTGCGCGCATTTTTGCGAAAAAAGGAATTTCCTCGGCAAGGCTTTCGACGCGCCCGAGGTTATCGCCGAGCAACAGCACGACCGGCGCGCCGGAGTCCTCGATTATTTTGCATACGGCAAGCCCGGCCGCCGCCGGCGGAACGCCGGTAATCACATGCGGATTTTTACCGGGGGGATTTTTTTTATCGGATGCGGCCAATTACTGAAAATTTTTAACGGCGGCGGTCACGTCCCTGCGGTTTGCGTTGTTTCAGTCCGCGAAGGGATTTCGGGCCTTTTTTCGCCGGCGATTTTCCGCCGGTTTTTTTGCCGGTGCGCGCCGTCGGTTTGCGCGGTGCCGGCGATTTCTTTTTCGAGGTCGGTTTATTCGAGGCTTTGGCGCCGACCGTTTTGCTTTGCTGTTGTTGGAAAAAGTCGCGCTCCGGGTCTTTTTGTTTGCCGACGGCTTCGAGTTTTACCGGCACGCCTTCGAGCGAAAACGCGTCATGCAGCCCGGCAATGAGGTAGCGTTCGTAGGCGGTTTCGAGTTTTTCCTTCGTGTTGCAATACAGCCGGACGGTGAACGGGTTGTTGCCGGTTTGAAGCGCGTAGTAGCATTTGAAACGGCGGCCGCTCACGAGCCGCGGCGGTTGGCGATCCATGAGCGTGTGAAGGGCTTTGTTCAGTTGCGCTGTCGGGATTTTGCCGTTCATGCGTTGGTAAACTTCGCGCGCGTTCGCGAGCAATTCTTCGACTTTAAAATTGTCCAGCGCCGACGTGAAAAGCACCGGCGATTCCGGCAGGAAAAACAATGAGTCGCGCACGGCGCGCAGATACTTTTTCCGGAATTCCGGTTCTGTCGTGCAGCCGCCCACATCGCCTTCGCCGGTGATGAACTTTTCGCGCGCAAGATCCCACTTGTTTACGACGATGATGAGGCCGGGCCCGTTTTCCATGATTTTCCCGGAAAGCTGTTTGTCGATTCGCGTGATGCCTTCCGTCGCGTCGAGCACGAGAAAAACGACGTCGGCGGAAAAGAGCAGCTCGTCGGTGCGAAGTTCGGAAAAATAATCGAGCACGTCGTGGCGCGTTTGGGCGCGGCGGCCGGCGGTGTCCACGAGCTCGAACGGCCATTTTTCGCCGTCTTCGGCGGTGTAATCAAGGTGCGTGCGGACGGGGTCGCGCGTGGTGCCGGCGATTTCGCTGACGATGAGGCGGTCGGATTTAAGGAGGCGGTTGCCGAGCGAACTTTTGCCGACGTTGGGGCGGCCGGCGAGGCAGAGGCGAATGCGTTTTTGCGCGAGGCGTTGCCGGCGTGCGGCTTCGTCTTCTTCGGAAATTTCCGGCTCCGGTCCGAGCGCGGATTTGATTTGGCCGATTAAATAATCGAAACCGATGCCGTGTTCGGCGGACACGATTGCCGCCGGGCCGAAACCGAGGCCGAAAAAGTCGGATTGGTTGGCGGCGCGGGTTTCGTTGTCGGCCTTGTTGGCGACGAGGATGACGCGCTTGCCGAAGTGCCGGAGTTTGGCGGCGATTTCCAAATCAAGCGGCGTGCAGCCGGCGGTAATGTCGGCGACAAGCAGGACGACTTGCGCGGCGTTGACGGCGAAATCGACTTGTTCCTCGATGGCGTCGGCGATGACTTTGGGCGTGAGCTTCGACGTGAGGCCGATGCCGCCGGTGTCCATGAGCAGGTAATTGCCGTCGGCGACGCGCTCGGTGATGAGGTCGCGCGTGACGCCCGGCATGTCGTGAACAATGGAAACGCGCCGCCCGACGAGGCGGTTAAAAAGGCGGCTTTTTCCGACATTGGGGCGTCCTACAATGGCGACGCTGCGCGAAATTTCTGTGGCTGACGACATGCCGGCGACGATTTGCAAGCGCCGCGACGTGTAAACAATAAACCGGAAAGACGGAATCGCGCCGGCGGTTTCTCTCATTTTTTCGATTTGTGGATATGGGTGAGAGAAATTCGTTATTTCACCGAATACATTTATGTTAATATGTGATGGAATTAACAAATCGGGAGACGTTACTCTTCGGTTTGGAATTCAGACAGTGTCACACATTTCGTTTTATGCTTACTCCTCAACACGCTAAACTTTACGCTCACGAACTCACGCTTCGTCGCCCGTCCGGCAGTATGGACGGTATCGCATCGTCGCTTTCAGATATTAAAGCGAACGTTCAACTAAATCCGCACCAGATTGATGCGGCATTGTTTGCGTTTAATTCGCCATTGTCGCGCGGCGCAATTCTCGCCGACGAGGTCGGACTTGGAAAAACCATCGAAGCCGGCATCGTGCTTTCGCAAAAATGGGCAGAGCGAAAACGCCGGTTGCTCATCATCATGCCGGCGAATTTGCGCAAGCAATGGAGTCAGGAATTGTCCGAGAAATTCTTTTTGCCCTCGATTATTTTGGAGAAAAAATCGTGGGAAGCGCAGGTTAACGCCGGCAATTTTAATCCGTTCGAGCAGGATAATGCAGTTGTCATTTGCTCCTATCAGTTCGCACGCGGCAAAGAAATTTTCCTCAAAAAAACGGAATGGGATTTAGTCGTTATCGACGAAGCGCACCGGCTGCGGAACGTTTACAAACCAAACGCAAAAATTTCAAACACTCTGAAAAACGCGCTCGCCGACCGGCGAAAAATTCTGCTGACGGCGACTCCGCTGCAGAATTCGCTCATGGAGCTTTACGGACTTGTCAGCATTATAGATGAACATCTGTTCGGCGATTTAAATTCATTTAAAGCACAATACGGCGCGAAGGGGTTGGAGGCACCGGGCAGTTTTGACGAATTAAAAAAACGTCTCTCGCCGGTTTGCCAACGAACGCTTCGCAGTCAGGTGCTCGAATACGTCAGCTATACGAATCGCTGCGCCGTTACACAAAAATTCGAGCCGACGAATGCGGAGCAGCGCCTCTATGATTTGGTTTCCGAGTATCTCCAGGACGACAATCTTTACGCGCTTCCGTCCGGCCAACGTCCGCTGATGACGCTGATTCTTCGCCGGTTGCTGGCGTCTTCGACTTATGCAATTTCCGGCACGCTCGACGGACTTGCTCGCCGTTTGCAAGAGGCCGTTGACGAAATAAAACGCGAAGAATCCGCGCCGGTCGCCGATGCTCCGCCGGCGGATTTGGCGGAAAATTTCGAGACCGTTGACGAAATCATTGAGGAGTGGGTTGATGATGACGAAGGCGAATCAGGTGAAGACGGTGCCACGAAAAAATCAAAACTCACGAAGGAAGATTTACCGGCACTCGAAAAAGAGATCGAACGGCTGAAAGAATTTGCGGAGCTCGCAAAATCCATTTCCAAAAACAGCAAAGGCGAATGCCTAAGCGCAGCACTCGCAAAGGGCTTTGCTAAAACGCGCGAGTTGAATGCGCCGGAGAAGGCCATTATTTTTACAGAGTCCACGCGTACGCAGCTTTACTTAAAAGGTGTTCTCGACGCCGCCGGTTTCGCCGGGAAAATCGTACTCTTCAACGGCACGAACAACGATCCGGAATCCAATGCGATTTACAACGCATGGCTGAAAAAACACGCCGGCACGGATCGAATCAGCGGCTCAAAAACAGCGGATAAGCGCGCGGCTCTCGTCGAACACTTCCGCGACGAAGCCGTTATTATGATCGCCACCGAGGCCGCCGCCGAAGGTATCAATCTCCAGTTTTGCTCGCTCGTCATAAATTATGATTTGCCGTGGAACCCGCAACGCATCGAGCAACGCATCGGGCGCTGCCACCGTTACGGGCAAAAATTCGACGTCGTTGTCGTGAATTTTCTCAACACGAAAAATCATGCCGACGTGCGCGTTTACGAATTGTTGAGCGAAAAATTCAATTTGTTTTCCGGTGTTTTCGGCGCATCGGACGAAGTCATCGGGGCAATCGAAAACGGCATCGATTTCGAAAAACGAATCGCGGAGATTTATCAAAAATGTCGAACCTCCGGCGAAATTCAGCTCCAATTCAATTTTCTCCAAACCGAGATGGAGTCGAAAATCGAAAACCGAATGGAGGAGTCTCGGAAAAAATTATTGGAAAATTTTGACGCTGCCGTTTCTGAGAAACTCCTCGTGCAAGGGGCGGAAAGCAAAAAATCGCTTTCGAAATTCGAAGAGAATTTTTGGGCGCTTACGAAATGGTATTTACGCGACTGTGCCGAATTTGATGAGGCGCAAAAACGCTTCACGCTGCACCGCGTGCCGGCGGAATATTTAGGCGGCGATGAAATTCCGACCGGCAATTACAGCTTCGGAAAATCCGAGGACGGTACGCATCTCTACCGCACCGGACATCCGCTTGCCGGGCATATTCTCGACATGTGTCAAAAGCGCGAATTGCCGGTGACGTCGCTGGTATTTCGCCGCGCAGCCGGCGCGCCCGCTGTTGCAGCATTGGAGCCGCTTGCCGGCAAGAGCGGCTGGCTGCGCGTCTCGCGTATCGGCATCGAAACTTTTGAAAAAGTCGAAACGCTCGTATTCGCCGGCGTCGCCGACGACGGCACCGAATTGGACCAAGAGCAATGCCGGCGACTTTTCAATTTCCGCGCGACAGAAGATGATTCGTATTTCTCATATTCAGTGCCGGCGGAAAAACTCGAAGCACTGAAAAACTCCCGGAAGAACTTTCTCCTCAAAGACACCTCCGCGCGCGACATGAAGGCATTCGAGGAACAGATGGACAAACTCGACCGGTGGTCCGAGGACAAGAAAACCGGGTTGAAATCCGAGCTGCGCGACCTCGAAGAAGAATCCAAGGAGAAGAAAAAATCCGCTCGTCTTGCCGCTACGCTGCCGGAGCGGCTCAAGCTCGAGCGCGAATGCAAAGAAGTCGAAAAACGTCGCGATGCCGCTTGGAAAAAACACGACGAAGAATGCGCCGCCATCGACAAAGAAAAAGAGCGCTTGCTTGATACGATTGAAAAATCGTTGTCCGAAAAAATCGAAGAAATCGCCTTGTTCGACGTGCGATGGACTTTGCCGCGCTGAGATTGCCCGAGGATTGGGGCGTTCCGACGGTTGCCGACGCGTCACCGGATGTTTGGCAGCAAGTAAAAATTGCCGCATTGTCCGGCGACGCCGGTGCGGCGTTTCGGCTCGGGAACTTGATGAGCTTTTGCAGCATTGTTCCGGCGATTCGCCGGCAAGGTCGCGAGTGGCTCGAATTTGCGGCCGGTCTCGGGTCGCGTCCGGCGGCTGCATTGCTCTCGACGAAACGCTTCCGAAAAATTCGTGGCACCGGCGCGGTCGATTTCCCCGGCGAGGATTTTATCCGGTATCTTCAAATACTCGGCGAGCGCGGCGAAAATGATTTTCGCGATATGCCGGCGGAGTTGGACGGCTTTTGGGAAATTTTCCGGCGAAGCGAATTTTCGGATTTCGACGATGCCGAAGAGGAAGGTCGCGTATCGGAAGACCCCGGCGACGAACTCGAACTATACGATTTTGCGGTTAAAAATCCGCCGGAATCGCCGGTCGCGGTTTATTTGGAAAATAAAATTAGCGAGACTGCTGCGCCGGCGCTGAGCCGACAGGTTGGGGCGTATTGTTTTCTGTGTGACACGGACAATTTGCCGGATTTTTGCGAAGAATTTTGCCGACACATCTTGCGCGTTTGTCCTGATGATTCTCCGATGTATTGGCTCGCGCTCGCGGTTCTCGTCGGGTGGGTGCCGGCGTGGATGCGATTTGCGCTGTTGCTCAACAGGTGTCGCCGGCGGGAATTGCGCGACGTCTCGATTCAATTGATAACGACGCTTGCCGAAATCAATTGGCTGCCGGCGGCGGAAGCACTCGCCGAATTGCGTGAGGCGCAAGGCGATTGGCGGGCTGCTTTGGCTTGGTGGGGTAGAGCGGCGGATTTGCAAAGTGCCAAAGCCGGCGAAAAAATTGCGGCACTTTACGAAAACCCGGCAGGAAAAAATTTTCCGAAAAACGAAGATGTCCTTAACGAGCTTTTCGCCGAAGCCGGTTATGCCGAAGCGCAATTTGCCTTGGCGCGTCGCGAATATTTAAAACACCCGGCAAATCACGTCGGTGCCGAATGTTTCGCCAGGCGCGCCGCACGCCGAGGTCACGCCGGCGCGATGCAATTGCTCGAAATTTTGGAACGCACTCGAGACGGCACCAAAGAAGCACGCCTGCGGCGATTGCAAAATCGTGGAGGCGCAGAAAAAGACGACATGGCAACGTCCGGCGTCGGCGGGTACCCCGACGATTTCAGTAAGAACGATAGGAGCTCGCCCGCCGGCGGCAACCTCGCCGGCGATTCCGATAAGTCGGCTGGCCGGCAAGAGCTCCGTGTTGTGTCATCGCCAGCTGTATCGCCGATCGGCGGCAACCTCCGACATGTTATCGTTCCAGAAACCGAGCTTGCCGGCACCGGTGCCGAAACTAACACTCTGGCAAATTTTTGATTTTCTCTCCATGCCCGAACAACCCGAAACACTCGACCTTCGCTCGGCGTCTATTCCCGAAATGCAACATGCCAAATTAAAAGAACTTTTCCCTGAAGTTTTCACCGAAGGCGGCAAAATCGACTTCGACCAACTCCGGCGCACGCTCGGCGAAACCGTCGATCCCGGTAAAGAGCGTTTCGGGCTCAATTGGCCGGGCAAAGCCGATTGTTTTAAAACGATTCAAACGCCGTCTTCCGCGACCTTGCGCCCGGCACCGGCGGAATCCGTAAATTTCGAAAATTCGGAAAATCTCATTATCGAAGGCGACAATTTGGAGGTTTTGAAATTGCTCCAAAAATCTTATTTAGGGAAAATTAAAATGATTTACATCGACCCGCCGTATAATACCGGCAACGATTTTATTTATCCCGATAATTACGCGCAACCCATTCAAAATTATTTGGAAATAACCGGGCAAGTTGATGATGCCGGTAAAAAATTTTCTACAAACCCGGAAACAAACGGAAAATATCATTCCAATTGGTTGAATATGATGTATCCGCGTTTGTTTTTGGCGCGAAATTTATTAAAAGATGATGGGGTAATTTTTATTTCCATTGATGATAATGAAGTGCATAATTTAAGAAAAATTTGCGATGATGTTTTCGGGGAGGAAAATTTTGTCGCCACTCTAATTTGGGCAAGAAAACGAGGGAAAGATAATTCAGCTAAGTTTTTCAGTAGAAACCATGAACATCTTATTGTTTTTTCTAAATCCGGTCGTTTTGAAGTTGGTCGATTGCCAATTTCGCCGGAGACAAGAAAAGCATATAAAAATCCTGATAAAGATTCCCGTGGTGATTATCGACTGCTCGGGGTTTGGGCTCGCGGCACACAGGGGGGGTCGCGCTATTCTTTCAGGGCTAAAAACGGAGTGTTTTTCTCTGAAAGAGAATGGCTTGTTGGTGAAAAAACAATGCATTTGTTGGATGCTGAAAATAAGTTGGTTTTCAATGGAGATAATGTATATAGAAAATTATTTTTAACAGAACACGGTGGCGATATTCCTGAAACGATTTGGGATGATGCTTCCAATTCGGCAAATGCGGCAGACGAAATAAAATTAATTTTCGGAACACAGTTATTTGATACCGTAAAACCAATTCCGCTTTTGGAGAAAATATTACGAAGCGGCTCTTCGCCTGACGGCATCATCCTCGATTTCTTTGCCGGCAGCGGGACGACAGCGCACGCCGTTATGCAATTGAACAAAGAAGACGGGGGGAATCGAAAATTTATACTCGTGCAATTGCCGGAGCCGACAGACGAAAAAAGCGAAGCTTATAAAGCCGGTTATAAAAATATCGCAGAAATAACAAAAGAACGCGTCCGGCGCGTAATTAAAAAACTCGATGCCGAAGATGCCGGCAAGCTCCAGCTCGCCGCCGGTGACGCTTCCGGCAATGTCCGCGCGCAAGATCGGGGGTTCAAGGTTTTCAAATATGATTCGTCGAATTTTAAGGCGTGGCAAAGTCCCGGTGAACGCACGCCGGATGCTTTAATTCAACAGCTCGATTTGCATGTCGAACACATCGTTGCCGGGCGCACCGACGAAGATTTGCTTTTTGAAATTTTATTAAAAGCCGGCTTCCCGTTGACGACACACATCGAAACGCTTTCGCTACATGTTGGTGCCGAAGGAGTCGCCCC
>JAVBUU010000171.1:0-2914 GCA_031555005.1 Opitutales bacterium
CGGCTCCTCCATGCTCGTGCGCGGCGAAAGCGATTTGTGGAAATTCCCGACATGGCTCGGCGTCGTCGGCTACGCGCTCGCGTTTTGCTTCACGCTCTACCTGCTCTGGGACATCATCCGGCACGGCAGACACAAACCGGCACCGTAATCCCGGGCAAATATCCGTATTGCCGGCGAGAATCCTGATTCCGCGAAAAAAGACAAAATCTTACGCCGCCGGGAAAAATTCGGTGCAACAAACCCCGCGCGCGATTGTCCCGGTTACGCAATGAAAAAATCACTTTTTATTGCGTTATCGACCCTCGCGTTATGTGGAATTTCCCCGATTTCGCTCGAAGCAAAGCCCGAACCGGCGGCTGCTTTCGGCGACTGCATGGTCTTGCAGCGCGAAACGCCGGTGCCGGTCTGGGGGCGCTCCGCTCCCGGCGAAAAAATCACCGTCGTTTTCGGCGGTCAAAAAAAGACGTCCGCCGCGGATGCCGCCGGCAAATGGAGCGTCAAGCTCGACGCGATGCCGGCGAATGCCGAAGGGCGCGAAATGACCGTCACCGGCAAAGACGGCGAAGTGAAATTTTCCGACATACTTGTCGGCGAAGTATGGCTCTGTTCCGGACAATCCAACATGGAAAAACCGCTCGGCGCACAGCCGGGACAGCGCCCTACGTTCAACGTCGACAATGAAATCGCCGCCGCGAATTTTCCGCAGATTCGTTTGCTTAAAGTAAAACGCACAGGCGCCGGCAAACCGGCGGACGATGTGCAACTCGCCGCGCCGTGGACTGTGTGCAGCCCGCAAACCATTGATAAGATAAAATTTTCCGCCGCCGGTTATTTTTTCGGGAAAAAACTGCATACCGAACTGAACGTGCCGGTCGGCCTCATTGATTCGACTTGGGGCGGCACGCGCATCGAGCCGTGGACCGCGCCGGAAGGTTTTGCCTCGGTCCCGGCGCTTACCGGCGCCAAAGGCTCCGCTCTTTACAACGCAATGATTCACCCGATCGTGCCGTTCGCCATGCGCGGTGTAATTTGGTATCAAGGCGAATCGAACATGCCGGATGCGCGCGAAAAAATTTCTTACGCCGAAAAAATGACCGCCCTCGTGCAAGGTTGGCGTCAGGTTTGGCAACGCGATTTGGCGTTCTATTATGTGCAAATCGCGCCCTATTTGTACCACCTCCGAACCCCGCTCCGATATGCTTCGCCGGAGGACGCCGCACTTCTTCGGGAAGCGCAAGCGGACGCAATGCGTCTGCCGCATTCCGGCATGGTCGTGACGACGGACTTGGCGGACGATGTCTTCGACATTCACCCGCGAAACAAAAAAGACGTCGGCGAACGCCTTGCGCGTTGGGCGCTGGCCAAGGATTACGGAAAAAAAGACGTCGTTTGCTCCGGCCCCGTTTTCAGCAAAATGAAAATCGACGGCAATCGCGCCGTGCTAAGTTTCGACAACGTCGCCGGCGGGCTCGAAAGCAAAGCCGGCAAACCGCTCACTTGGTTTACCGTCGCCGGCGAGGACGGCGTTTTTTGGTCGGCGAAAGCCGAAATCAAAGGCGAGACGATTGTGATTTCTTCGCCCAAGGTGCCGGCGCCGAAGGCCGTTCGTTTCGCATGGGACGAAGCCGCGCAGCCGAATTTTTACAACAAAGCCGGCCTGCCGGCCGTGCCGTTCCGAACGGATCGAAAATAAAAAACCGCGAAATCCGGCCGTTTCGCGGTAATCCCTTAACGAGCGGTCATGTGGAGCAAATTGACGAAGTAAGGGACGAGTTGTTTTTTCCGGCTGACAACGCCGGGCAACTCGAAAACTTCGCCCTTGTTCACGGCCGAATACGTAATCGAGTGAATCGTGTCGGCATCGCCTTTAATCAGCAAAAGCGAGTTCTGCGTGTTGATATCGGTAACGAGCAATGCGGAAATAAAATAACCGTTCGTCTTCCGGTAACGCTCCAAGGCATCGAGAATATCGCCGGATTTTTTCCAGAAAAAGCGAAACCCGAGCTCCTCGATTTGCGAAATCGAAAATTTGATTTTCCCCTGCTCGTATTCCTTGCAATCCGCCGTGATGACGGAATCCGGCGTGCCGGCGGAAAGCGTCGAGCCGGCTTCGAACATGATGTTCGCAAGCTCGCCGGATTCGATTCCGGCAATACCGGCAAGCCATGACAACAATTCGCCGTCGCGCGGCGTCGTCGTCGGACTTTGCAAATTCAGCGTGTCCGAAATGATGCCGCCCATGAGCACGCCGGCAACGGACTTCGACGGCTTAATGCCGGCGCGTTCAAACAATTCCGCCACGATGCTGCATGTGGAACCGATCGGCTGGTTGATAAACAAAATCGGGTGCGGCGTCGGCGGATTTCCGAGCCGGTGGTGATCGATGACTTCGATGATTTCGACTTCGCCGGCACCGTCCACGGCCTGCGATAGTTCGTTGTGATCGACGAGAATCAATTTCCGGCGAATCGGTTTCAACAGATCGGATTTTGAAAAAATTCCGATCAGTTTTCCGTCATCATCGACGACGCATTCAAGCGGCGAAACCGCGTCGGCAAGAAGCCGGCGCACGTTTGCCAGTTTTTCGCGCGCGGAAAAAAACCGCGTCCCCCGCTCTTCCTTAAAAACCGAGCGCACCTTGCCCGCCGCACGAATCAACCACGCGGTGCCGGCGCTGTCGCCGGGGCTGTTGATGATCGAAACTTTTTTGGTTTTCGCCAAATGCTCGATTTCGGAGGAAACGTGAAGATTGCCGGAAACGACGATAAGCCGCACGCCGGCCATGATCGCGCGATATTGAATGTCCTCGCGGTCGCCGACGACAATGACCGATTGCTCGAAAGGAATGTCCGCCGAGGACGACAAAAACGATTGTTCGTCCATGGCGGCGACGCGCACGTAAAGCTGCTCGGTT